>JAIECQ010000007.1 GCA_029068395.1 Rikenellaceae bacterium | reverse complement strand
GCAACCCACCGCGGTCTGAGTGAAACGAAACCGCACACTATTCCTTATAACTGGCATAACGAAGTATGCCGTAAGCAAAAATTCCTTGTGCCGGGCTGAGGAACGAAGCCCGAGCGGCCCGGAGCCTCTCCCAACGGAGGGCCGCATATCGGTGAATAATATGTAGGGCGGTGAATTAGTGACGGCTGTGATGCTCTTCATTTTCATGCTGTGCCCTCCGCAGGCTCCGGGGCGCTCTCCGCTGTGCCGGTGGTTGCGGCTGTACTACTTATGTTTGCTGCTCTGCTGTTATGCTTGCTGCATGACCGGCATAACGAAGTATGCCGTAAGCCAAAAATTCCTTGTGTCCGGGCTGAGGAACGAGTCCCGAGCGGCCCGGAGCCTCCGCCCCACGGAGGGCCGCATATCGGTGCATAATGTGTAGAACAGTGAATTAGTGACGGCAGTGATGCTATTCATTTTCATGCTGTGCCCTCCGCAGGCCCCAGGGCACTCTCCGCTGTGCCGGTGGTTGCGGCTGTGCTGTTTATGGTTGCCGCCCTGCTGTTATGCTTGCTGCATGACCGGCATTACGAAGTATGCCGTAAGCCAAAATTCCTTATGTCCGGGCTGAGGAACGAAGCCCGAGCGGCCCGGAGCCTCCCCAAACGGAGGGCCGCACATCGGTGAATAATGTGTATGGCGGTGAATTAGTCACGGCAGTGATGCACATGACTTTCACGCTGTGCCCTCCGCAGGCTCCGCGCCACTCTCCGTTGTGCCGATGGTTGCGGCTGTGCGACTGGTTGCCACGCTGCCTTTATGGTTTCTGCTCTGCTGTTATGGTTGCTGCTCTACTGTTATGGTTGCTGTTTTGTTTCCGCACCCTTTCCGTTGAGAGTCATGCCCCTGTTGAATATCCTTCAGGCACTCAGCCCAAGGGCCCAAAACAGCTATTCCATAAATGTGTGAGACGTATGTCGAAACACATTTATGGAATAGCTGTACTTATCCGCTTAGTTTGCCCTCAAAAATATCAAAACGGGGTCCGCGACCCCTCCCCCGGAAGGGCCGCCGGAGGCAGTGCCAGCAATACAATACCGACAGTGCCAGTAAACCATCACCGGCAGCGACGGCAAGGCATTATCCGCAGTGCCGAGGTTATCTGAAGTCGATTATTTCAATATCGTGATAGTTGTCTGCGTTGAATATGACGTTGGGCAGATTGTTATTTTGGGGAGTGGCGACCTCGATGATGTGGCTGTCGGCTCCTTGTCCGAGCTTCAATGCTACTACTCTGCCTTCGAATATGTAAATCACGGCATCGAGGTCGCCGACGCCGACAGCGCGACAGCTGTTGCCGCCGATATTGTGTGTGCCCAGCTCGTTGTAAGAAGCAGACTCGCTGTAACTGAATATCTCTACCGGCGACATGGCGGATGTGTCGACAGCGTCTATCATAACCTCGTTATTGGCAGGTATGTATGTGTATTTGGTTGTCTGGTCGCCAAATACGATAGCCTGATCGCTTGAGACGCGATAACACGATCCTTTCACGGTGATGTTGCCGTTGACCTGACCGTCGAGTATGAAGTCGACGGTAAATCCGCGTACGGGGTCGAACGGTTTTAATGCCTGCTGTATGGTCACCTCGCTCTGAGCAAAGACAGATGCCGACACCAACAGACACAATGACAATAACATATACCTCATAACGGTTAAATTTTCATTGACAAAACAGGGGCTTAAAAGCGCCCTTGCCAGCCTCATGACAAAAACCGCGCCAAAGAAATAGCATCTGCGCAGCCATGGGCGAATGGGCGCTACTCCACCTCATTGTTGCCGCGGTCAAGCTCATAGAGCAACACCTCCAACGAAGCTATGTCGCCTATCAGCACCGTGCGGGGCTTGCTGCCGTTCTGCTTGCCGACAATGCCGGCCCTTTCGAGCTGGTCCATTATGCGGCCTGCACGGTTGAAGCCGATGGAGAAGTTGCGCTGTATTGTCGAGGCCGAGCCTTGCTGATTGGTGACCACATATCGGGCCACCTCGTCAAAGAGACCGTCACGCCGCGACGTGGTCACAGATGCAGACTCTGAGTCGCCGTCTTTATCTTCAGGCTGATAGTCGGGCAATTCGTAAGCGTCGGGGTAACCCTGCTGCGACCCTATGTACTCGGTAATCTTCTCCACCTCGGGGGTGTCTATGAAGGCGCATTGCACACGTGTGGTCTCGTTACCCGTCGACACCAGCATGTCGCCGCGACCTATCAGCTGGTTGGCTCCCGGCTGGTCGAGAATGGTGCGTGAGTCTATCATGCTCGACACGCGAAAGGCGATGCGGGCGGGGAAGTTGGCCTTTATGACACCCGTGATGATGTTGGTGGTGGGTCGCTGTGTGGCTATCACAAGGTGTATGCCCACGGCACGGGCCAGCTGGGCAAGACGCGCTATGGGGGTCTCTATCTCACGTCCCGCAGTCATTATAAGGTCGGCAAACTCGTCTATTATCACCACAAAATAGGGCATGAAACGGTGCCCCTTGTTGGGATTGAGGCGACGCTCGGTAAACTTCTCGTTATACTCCTTGATGTTACGCACCTTGGCCTTTTTGAGCAGGTCGTAACGGGTGTCCATCTCCATGCACAACGAGTTGAGCGTATAAATAACCTTCTGAGTATCTGTTATGATGGCCTCCTCCTCTTCGGGCATCTTGGCAAGGAAATGCTTTTCGAGATTAGAGTAAAGGGTAAGCTCGACCTTCTTGGGGTCTACAAGCACGAACTTAAGCTCGGCGGGATGCTTCTTGTAAAGGAGCGATGTTATTATAGCATTGAGACCCACCGACTTACCCTGACCTGTGGCTCCGGCCACAAGCATGTGGGGCATCTTGGCAAGGTCGATGACGAAATCTTCGTTCTGTATGGTGCGCCCCAACACCACCGGCAAGTCGTAACCGCACTCCTGAAACTTGTTTGACTTGAGCACCGAATACATGCTCACCACCTCCTTGTCTTTGTTGGGCACCTCTATGCCTATGGTTCCCTTGCCTGGTATGGGCGCTATGATGCGTATGCCGAGCGCCGAGAGGCTAAGGGCGATGTCGTCTTCGAGGTTTTTAATCTTTGATATGCGCACACCGGGGGCGGGGACAATCTCGTAAAGGGTCACCGTAGGACCTATCGTGGCCTTTATCTTGTCTATCTTGATTGAGAAGTTTTCAAGCGTGCGTACGATGCTGTTCTTATTTTCGTATATCTCCTCTTCGGTCACGGTGACAGGACGTGTGTGATTGTCAAGCAGCTCTATGGGCGGCAGCTTGTAACGGCTAAGCTCGCGTGTGGGGTCATATACCGACACGTCGATGTCGTCGTCATCCATCTCGTCGGGCGTGTTGGTGGTGATAACAAGGTCATCGTCAGACAAATCGCCCTCGCCCTCAGCAGAGGCAAGCTCAAAGCCCGAGTCGCTGTCGTAGCTGCCCACATAGAGAGGCTCGGCCGCCCCCTGAGGCTTCTCTATCACCAGCTCTACCTCAGGACCGGCACTGCCCCGTACGTCGTCTGACGTAGAGCCGAAAGAGCCGCCCAAGGGTATGTCATAGGCGTCTCTGCCGCCGCTTGCAATCTCGAAGCCGTCGTCAGAGAGGTTGCCGCCCTCCGGAGTGTCAGACAGAGGGCCGTGCACCTTGTCGTCATAGGCTACAAACTCGGAAGGCTCGCTCTGGTCTATTATGAAAAACTCCTCATCGTCAGAGGGTTCGTTATTGCCTTTAGACACGTCTACGGGCGATGCCACCACCGTCTTCTCGTTGGCCAGCGACAGAAGCTCGTCAATCTCATCGTCGCTCATGTCGTTGAGGTTTTTAGACGAGGCTATCAGCTTGCCGCTCTCGTCTATTATGGGAGCTGTGAACATCACCGCATTGTCGAGGTCGAAAGAGACGCCGTATTCGTCACGCACCTTGCCGGCAGTACGTCTGCGCGGCACATCGCGATGCTCTATGTTGCCGAAAGCCAGCGGGTCGATGCGCTCTGACAGTGGCTGTGGATGAAACTCGGGCTTTACGAAGACCCCGAGCGACGATGTGACGACACTGTCGGTCTGCGGCAGTTGCTCGGCCTTAGTCTCTCCGTCATGGTCTGAGGTGTTGACGGCAGCCTCCTGACGCTCTTTGGCGACAGTAGGGCTGTCGGCAGGTGACGCGACAGGTGCCGGCTGGGGCTGTGCCGTCACAGCAGATGCAGGAGCCACAGGTGAGGCAGCTACAGTAGGCGACGATGCCACCACCTGCGACGACACGGGGGCCGGCTGAGGCGCTGTCGGGGGCGTAGGCTGCGGCTGCTTCGTAACAGCACGAGGCTTGGAGGGGCGGCTCATACGCGACTTTATAAGGTCTGCGGTCATGGCCACCGTGGCAGCAAGCGAAGAGGTGACCACATTGATGAACACTATGGTGTAGCGGGTGGTATAGACAAGCCATAACACCATCAGCATCAACAATATGATGTCGGTGCCAAGGCCTCCGAAGATGGTATCCATCCACCCTGCCGTATAATATCCGAAACCGCCGCCGAGGCTGCTGCCAAATATGCCGTTAAGCTCGGGCCAGAAGTGCGCCACAAATATAGAGCCTATCACCGTGAGCATCAACACCGACACGATGCCCTTACGCATGCGGCGCACCTTTATCTTGAACATCATCAACGATACCATCATGACCATAACGGGCAGGCAGACGCCGAAGATGCCGAACCAGCGCCCCACGAACAGGTGGCCGATGACCACGCCGAAGCGCCCCATAAGATTGCGCGCCTCGAAAGGATCGAGCACGAAGAACGACCCTGTGTCTATGGACTGGTCTTCTTTCCAGGTGAGAAAATATGATATGACCGCCACCAACATGAACACCGACAGGAAAAAGAGTATCATAGACAACACATAGACCGCCGTGCTCTCACCGCCATTGCCGTCAGACTTGGCGCGTGCTGACGGCTGTGTCGCACGACCCTTGGCCGACGGGCGCGTGCCTGCGGCTGACGGACGGACTGCCGACGAACGCGCACCTGCCGCTGAGCGTGCGCCCGTGGCGGTGGTGCGTCTCTTGGCGGCTGTCGACATGGTAGCCCCGTCGTCGAACGGCGAGTCCACTCTCTTTCTAATCACTCCTTTGCCTCCGTTGTCTTTACGTGTCATCTAAAAATCTCTCTTTCTATATTCGTTGATGAAAAAGTATCTGTCCAAAAGGTCTCAGCGCCTCATGTGTGAGCAGTGCCCTTCCCGCTTACGGCTTTGTCAGATATGTTGCCACGGGCCTCTCTCTTTAAGGACACCCTCACACAAGGCGCTTTAACACAATATATTATCTCGCATTCATATATTCTTTCAGCTTTGCCTCCAGGCGTCTGTCATAGCCGTCGCCGCCGCTCGACTCAAATGTTCGGCTACCCTCCAAGGGGCTGTCGTTGAGCATCCCCGCGCTCTCAAGTAGGCTTCTGACCCTCCGCGCCACGGCGGGAGCGGGGTCTATCACCTCTGCCGCCCCATCGGCTGCCCGCTCAAACTGACGTCTGAGAAACGGATAGTGGGTACATCCTAACACTATCTTGTCGGCACCGCGCCCCAGCAACTCGGCCACATAACGCTCCACAAGGGCATAAGACTCGTCGTTGGTCTCTCTGTCACCCTCGACAATCTCAACCAGCCCCTTGCCCGCAATGGCTATCACATCGGCCTGCGACCATGTGCGACGCAGACGCGCCAGTGCCGCACCGTTGACGGTAGCCTCAGTGGCCACAACCCCCACGGTACCCGTATGTGTCGAGAGCACGGCAGGCTTCACCGCCGGCTCCATAGCCACGAACGGCACGGGGTAAGTGGCCCTCAGGTAGTCTATGGCCGCCACAGAAGCCGTATTGCAGGCTATGACTATAATCTTGGCTCCCCGGTCAATGAACCGCTCTACAGCTTCGGCCACAAAACGGCGCACCTGCCCGGCAGGACGTCCCCCGTAAGGACAACGCCCGCTGTCGGCATAATATATGGTGTTTTCGTGCGGCATGAGAGCTATTATCTCGCTAAGGACGGTCAGGCCGCCCATGCCCGAATCGAAAACGGCAATCGGTGATGACTTATCCATTTCTTGCACGGCTTTCACTACGACCACAAAGCCGGACCCTCACAGCTCTGTGTCGACAGAGACCACACGGCTTGACCACAAACCGGCAGCCTGTTTTTTTCTCAAAAATCGGAACAAAGATACGAATAAGCCGAAAGGCAAGCAAATTTTATTTGCTTGTCTGAGGCGAAGTATCTTAAAACCGTCAGGTTAAAGATACGAATAAGCGAGAGTAAAAGCAAACGAGAGTTTGGTTTTACCGAGCGTGAGTATCTTAGACCGTCAGGTCAACGATACGAATAAGCCGAAAGGAGGGCAAATTTTATTTGATTGTCTGAGGCGAAGTATCTTAAAACTGTCGGTTTGAAGTAGGTATAGACGAGATCGGAAGCGCACTTTATATATTAAGGCATCTTTATCTATTCAGGCATGGTGCCGCCGCATGGTGCTCATTGCACCTCGACACTCCCTGCGGCAGCCCAAAATCTTTTTGCAGCTCTGAAGGAAAATTAGTATATTTGCGCATCATTTCCCGCCCGACAGATATGTTTGGGGGGATTGCAAAACACAAACACCCGGAAGGTATGATTCTATTCTTCAAAAACGACAATGTCGTATATGCGGTCGACACCGTGTCGGCACTCTCATCTGAGGACATTGAAAAACTCGAATGGCTCTTCAGCGGAGCCACCATGACCGGCTCTGAGCGCATAGAGGGCCTTTTTGTCGGTCCGCGCCGCGAGATGATAACGCCGTGGAGCACGGCCGCCGTGGAGATAACACAGAACATGTGCATCGAAGGAATCAGACGCATAGAGGAGTACACACCCGCAGACAACGCCGAGGTCTCTTACGACAAGATGCTCTTCCGCCTCTTCGACGGGCTTGACCAGTCTGTATTCTCGTTTGACGTCACACCCGAAGACATAGTCTACATTGACGACATAGAGAGCTACAACACCGAGCAGGGCCTTGCCCTCAGCCGCGAGGAGATCGACTACCTCAAGTCGGTAAGCGCCAAGATAGGACGCAAGCTGACCGACTCCGAGGTGTTCGGATTCTCGCAGGTAAACTCGGAACACTGCCGTCACAAGATATTCGGCGGTCAGTTCATCGTCGACGGCAAAGAGATGCCCGAGTCGCTCTTCGCCCTTATCAAAAAGACCACGTCTACCAACCCCAACTATGTCGTATCGGCCTATAAAGACAACTGCGCCTTTCTTCAAGGCCCTATGGCCGAGCAGTTTGCACCGTCACGTCACGATACGTCAGACTATTTCGAGACCAAAGACTTCGAGTCTGTAATATCAATAAAGGCCGAGACCCACAACTTCCCCACCACCGTGGAGCCGTTCAACGGAGCGGCCACAGGCACGGGGGGCGAGATACGCGACCGTATCGCCGGCGGCAAGGGCGCTTTCCCCGTGGCCGGCACAGCCGTTTACATGACAGCCTATCCGCGCACCAAAGAGTCGCGTTCCTGGGAGAGCCACACCACTCCGCGCAAATGGCTGTATCAGACGCCCGAAGACATTCTTGTCAAGGCATCAAACGGCGCCTCGGACTTCGGCAACAAGTTCGGGCAACCCATCATATGCGGCTCTCTTTACACGTTTGAGCACTTCGAGAACGGCAAGAAATATGGCTTCGACAAGGTCATCATGTTGGCCGGAGGCATAGGGTATGGCAAAAAGGCCGACAGCATCAAGGACGAGCCCGTCAGCGGCGACAAGGTGGTGCTCATGGGCGGCGACAACTACCGCATAGGCATGGGCGGCGGCGCCGTGTCGTCGGTGGCTACGGGCGAGTATGCCGGCGCCATAGAGCTTAACGCCATACAGCGCTCAAACCCCGAGATGCAGAAACGCGTCTACAACACCATACGCGCCCTGTCTGAGCAGGACAGCAACCCCATAGTGTCGATACACGACCACGGAGCCGGCGGTCACCTCAACTGCCTCTCTGAGCTTGTCGAGACCACAGGCGGACGCATCGACATAGACGCTCTGCCCATAGGCGACACCACCCTGTCATACAAGGAGATAATAGGCAACGAGTCGCAGGAGCGCATGGGCATGGTGATGAAGCGGCAAGACATAGACCACGTCAAAGCCATAGCCGAACGCGAACGTGCCCCCATGTACGTCATTGGCCAGGCCACCGGCGACATGCAGTTCACCTTCGTAGACAACAAAACGGGGCTCAAACCCATAGACCTCAAGTTAGAGGACATGTTCGGCAAGGCTCCCCGAACCATACTGAAAGACAGCACTATAGACACTACATACAAGGCTCCCGTCTATGACAGCTCTAAGATAGGTCAATATGTAGCCGACGTGCTCGCCATTGAGGGCGTGGCCTGCAAAGACTGGCTCACCAACAAGGTGGACCGCTCTATCACCGGTCGCATAGCCGTGCAGCAGACCGACGGACAGATACAGCTGCCCGTCAACGATTACGGCTGCATAGCCCTCGACTATCACGGACGCGAAGGTGTGGCCACCGCCCTCGGTCACGCACCCGCCGTAGCCCTCGCATCTGCCGAGGCCGGCTCGGTGATGGCCATTGCCGAATCGCTCACCAACATAGTGTTTGCACCCATAACAGGCGGGATCAAAGGCATATCGCTGAGTGCCAACTGGATGTGGCCGTGCAAGAACCCCGGTGAGGATGCCCGTCTATATGCTGCCGTCAAAGCGGCATCTGACTTTGCCATAGCCCTCGGAATCAACATACCCACGGGTAAAGACTCGCTCTCGATGACACAGAAATATCGCGACGGCGAGGTGGTTTACGCCCCCGGCACGGTAATAGTGACATCGGCCGGACGTGTCAGCGCCATATCCAAGGCCGTACATGCCGCCGCACGACACACCGCAAGCGATTTCGTATATGTCGACTTCTCGCAGTCGCCCTTCGCACTCGGCGGCAGCAGCTTCGCACAGGCAGTGGGTGCCGTAGGCTCTGAGGTGCCCACGGTCAAGTCGCCCGCCTATTTCTCTGCGGCTTTCGGCGCGGTGCAGTCGCTGATAGAGAGAGGCATGGTATTGGCAGGGCACGACGTCTCTGACGGCGGTCTTGTCACCACTCTGCTTGAGATGGTGTTCCCCTCACAGAGCGCCGGCATAGACCTCGACCTCAGCTCTCTGGGTGAGGCCGACACCGTACGTGTGCTCTTCTCGGAGCGTCCCGCCGTCGTATTGCAGGTCGAAAACGGACCCTCCGCCGTATCAGAGCTGGCATCGCTCGGAGTAACGGCCTCTGTGATAGGCTCGCTCAACACCGACAGGCGCTTTGCCATAGTCAACGGCGGCGACAAGCTGTCGTTAGAGATAGATGCCATGCGCGACAAATGGTATGAAAGTTCTTACCTGCTCGACCGCAGACAAAGCGGCGAACGCAAAGCAGCCGAACGACGCGACAATTACAAGTCGCAGCCGTTACAGTTCAAGTTTCCCGACTCATTTACAGGCACATACTCGTCATTCGGCATAGACCCCTTGCGCAAAGGGCGCAGCGGCATCAAAGCGGCCATAATACGAGAGAAAGGCTCTAACGGCGACCGCGAGATGGCGTGGGCCCTCCACTTGGCCGGCATGGACGTGAAAGACGTTCACATGACCGACTTGGTGAGCGGACGTGAGACTCTCGAAGATGTCAACCTCATAGTCTTCGTGGGCGGATTCTCAAACTCAGACGTGCTCAACTCAGCCAAAGGATGGGCCGGCGCGTTCCTCTTCAACCCCAAGGCCAAAGAGGCTCTCGACCGTTTCTATGCCCGTCCCGACACCCTCTCGTTAGGAGTGTGCAACGGCTGTCAGCTCTTGATAGAGCTGGGCTTGATAACGCCGAACGACGACATCAAGCCCAAGATGCTTCACAACGATTCGCACAAGTTTGAGTCGGTATTTGTAGGTGTCGACATATTGCCGTCTAACAACGTCATGCTCGGCTCTCTGGCAGGCAGCAGGCTCGGCGTATGGGTGGCTCACGGCGAAGGCAAATTCTCTCTGCCCAAGCCCGAAGCTCACTATAACATACCTGTCAGATACAGCTATCAGGCATACCCCGGCAACCCCAACGGCAGCGATTACAACGCCGCCGCCATATCATCGGCCGACGGTCGCCATCTGGCCATAATGCCTCACCCCGAAAGGACCATCAAGCCCTGGAACTGGGCTTATTATCCCGAAGACCGCCGCGACGATCAGATAGCACCCTGGCTAGAGATGTTCGTCAACGCCCGCAAATGGATAGCACAAAACTCAGGCAAGTAACCAGTGCAGTGCACTGCCGGTAATGGCTTGCGGACACTGCCGGTGATGGTTTACTGGCACTGCGGATAATGGTTTGCTGTAACTGCCTCCGGCGGCCCTTCCGGGGGAGGGGGCACGGACCCCGTTTTGATATTTTGAGGAACAACTAAGCGGATAAGTACAGCTATTCCATAAATGTGTTTCGACATGCGTCTCACACATTTATGGAATAGCTGTTTTTGGCTCTTGGGCTGAGTGCCTGAAGGATATTCAACAGGGGCCATGACTCTCAACGGAAAGAGTGCGGAAGCAAAACAGAAAACATAACAGCAGGGCGGCAAAGCATAAGCCATACCGCATCGCCGCAGCAACCACCGGCATGACGGAGAGCGGCGCGGAGCCTGCGGAGGGCACAGCGTGAAAATAATGAGCATCACTACCGCCCCTAATTCACCGCCCTACATATTATGCACCGATATGCGGCCCTCCGTGGGGCGAGGCTCCGGGTCGCTCGGGCTTCGTTCCTCAGCCCGGACACAAGGAATTTTGGCTTACGGCATACTTCGTAATGCCGGGCATAAGGAATAGTATGCGGTTTCGTTACACTCAGACCGCAGTGGGCCGACCTGCGGTCGGCCTCATCGGCGTGGAGGTCGAGGGCGTAATGATGGTCTGGCGTGGTGAGTGATAAAGACGTGCGGCACCTTGGGTTGGCTGGTACGTGACTTTAGCGTGGAGGAGCTTCGGGCCGAGCCTGCGGGGGCAAGTTGTGAAAGTGACGTGCGGCGGGGGCGTGTTTCAGTCACTGCCTATAATTGCGTGGCGGTGTTACGGGCCTCCGCGGGGGAGGCGAGGCCCGTTGCGGCTCGTACCTCGCCGCCCTGCCGGGCAATAGCCATGAGGCGCAAAAACAGCCGGACTAAATGAAAAGAGGCGGATT
>JAIECQ010000069.1 GCA_029068395.1 Rikenellaceae bacterium | reverse complement strand
CGGCGGCCCTTCCGGGGGAGGGGTCACGGACCCCGTTTTGATATGTTTGAGGAACAACTAAGCGGATAAGTACGAAAAAGAGAAATAAAGGTGTTTCGACTTGGGTCTCACACCATTATTTCTCTTTTTCGTTTTTGGCCCTTGGGCTGAGTGCCTGAAAGATATTCAACAGGGGCATGACGGGCAGCGGAAAGGGTGCGGAAACAAAACAGGAAACAATAACAGTAGGGCGACAACCATAACAGCAGCATGGCAAAGCATGGCGGGCAGCACGGCAAAACATAAGGTCAGCACAATCGCAGCCACAAGCACAGCGGAGAGCGGCCGGGGCCTGAGGAGAGCACAGCGTGAAAGTTCTATGCATGATCACCATCACTGATTCACTGTCATACATATTGCTGTGCGGGGCTGCGGCCCTCCGTTGGGGGAGGCTCCGGGCCGCTCGGGACTTGTTGCCTCGTCCCGGACATAAGGAATTTTGCTTACGGCATACTTCGTTATGCCGGTGATAAGGAATAGTGTGCGGTTTCGTTACACTCAGACCGCGCGGCCGGGTTGCCTTAATTGATTAGTTATTTACTGGTGCTCACATTCATTGGCTCTCATTTCTTTGCTTTCATTCCCTTGGTGGTTGTGGGCCGACCTACGGTAGGCCTCATCGGCGTGGAGGTCGAGGGCGTGATGATGGTCTGGCGTGGTGAGTGACAAAGATGTGCAGCTGCTTGGGCGCGCACCTAACGCCCCTTTAGCGTGGAGGAGCCACGGGCCGAGCCTGCGGAGGCAAGTTGTGAAAGTGACGCGCATCACCGCCGTGACTTAGTCACTGCCTACAATAGCGTGGCGGGAGTACGGGCCTCCGCGGGGGGAGGGTCGGCCCGTTGCGGCTCGTGCCTCGCCGCCCTGCCGGAGCGGAAAGCCTGTCGGCGCGGAAAGCCATGCGGTACAGAAACCACCTGTGCAGAAACCACCTGTGCAAAAACCACCTGTGCAGAAACCACCTGTGCAGAAAGCCCCCGCAAAAACATATAGGTCAAATGAAAGTATGCGGTTTCGTTTCACTCAGACCGCCCTGCCTGTACAAAAACATGCAGAGCAAAACCCTGCCGGCGCAAAAGCCATGCGGGGTAAAAACTTGCGACACTAAACCATGCGGGGTGGAATAATGTCTGCGCAAGCCTACCGGTGCGAAAAGCCTACAGGTTGCAAACACTGCAATACAAATGCTATTGATGTTCATGCTATGCGTCCCTGCACATCATGGGTTACTGCTCTGCCCTGCTATGTTTTGATGCCCTGCCCGCTATGCCTTGCTGTTTTGCTTCCACGTTTTTCCGTTGAGAGTCATGGCCCATGTTGAATACCTTTCAGGCACCAACCCCAAGGGCCAAAAACGAAAGATATGGATAAAGGTGTGAGACGATAGTCGAACGCCTTTATCCATATCTTTCGTAATTATGTTCTTAGTTGTTCCTCAAAAATATCAAAACGGGGTCCGTGACCCCTCCCCCGGAAGGGCCGCCGGAGGCAGTTTCAGCAAACCATTATCCGCAGTGCCAGCAAACCATCACCGGCAGTGGAGGCAAAATCAGCGACGTGAGCGGAGATGTCGGGAGAAGCGGGTGTAGTATTCGATATCGAACGATGATATGTCGATATGGTGTGTCGATGAGGGGTCTACCGAGAGACGTATGCGGAAATAGCGCCATGATGCTTTGGCGTGACGCATGCGCAGCGATGAAGAGAGTGTGCCTACAGGGTGCCATACGGAGAGGTCGTTGCTGCCCTCAATGGTTATGACAAAACGGGTGTCGGGATGTGACGAAATGCCGGCGGCGAAGACGTCGATGTGCTTGAAGTCGTCGGTGCCCAAGGTGAGGGGACGGGTGAGCAGCGAGGGTGTCAACATGTCGGAAGGCGAGGTGCTCTCACGTCCGTAGAGCGAGAAGATGCCACGTGAGGAGACGAAGAGCGAGTCTGATATGGGGTTGGCGTCGAAATCACGTTCGGTCCACCCGCTGCCTATGGCGTAGACGTATGCACGACGATAGGAGGGGTTGAACAACATAACCTCTTCATAAGCTGACAGATAAAACAAACGTGAACCTTGCAGATAGTCGTCTGTGAGAAGATGGTCAACCGACTCTGACACCTTGAGCACCTTGCGTCCGTCAAGCGCCATAAGACCGCGCACGGTGACGAAAAAGACGAGTCCGCGCACGGAGAGGGTGTCGTATGTGCCTGTGAGTATGTCGTTTGCCACCTTGACGTTACGCACGTATAGCATGGAGTCACTGCCCTGCTCCATTGCAAAGATGCCCTGCGTGGTGAACAACAACAATGGATAGTCGCCGTAACGTGTCTGGGTAAGCTCTCCGGCTGCCGCCTCGACCTTCATGATGACAAAAGAGGTGCCTGTGCCCAGACTATAGGTGTGAAGAGGGTCGTAAACCAGTGGGTTTGAAGATGATGACACTATCATCTTGCCGGGTTCGTGCAGCAGGTCGTCTTTGACGGGCAGAGGCTCCGAGAGGGTGTAATCGGGTCCGGGTCCGAGGTTGACCACGTGGGTGTGATGCAGCAACACCTCGGTGAGCGAGCACCAGTAAGAGAGGTTGTGTGCGTAACAGGGGGTGAGCTTGTAACGCGCCAGGGTGCGGGCCTTTTTACCGTCGCTGAGCAGGAACGACAGCTCGTATGCGCGGCTGTCGGGATAGCTCAGCATGTTGTGATGCAGCATGTAACGGTCGTTGGCGTTTCCGGGAGCCAGGGCGTCGTTTGTGAAATAGACATAGGCCGGTTCGTCATAGATAACGCGTTTGGTAGTGCCGTCGCAGTCGAGGGCTACAACGGTGAGCAAGCGTCTGCCCGAGAGGTTCTGACGGTGATAGTTAACGCGTCTGACCTCAATGGTGCTTTCAGTGCACAGTATGGGAGAGCCGTCATGCAGACGGGTGGTTATGTCGTAACGGTGCAGGCGGTTGTTATATTGGTATCTGCCTGAGGAGACGGTGTAATGAGTGGAGAAACCCGAGGTATAAAGCTCGTTGTGTATGAGGTCTTTAACATCGTCACGAGAGATAGTGAAGGTATATCTGCCGCCTGAAAACTCTGATATGTCGACCTCTTTGAGCAGATAGAAGGGTCGCTCGACGGTCTGCGAGGCCACCTCAGAGAGCATGATGGTGCGGGGGGCATAACTGAATATGTCGCTGCCGGTGCCGTCGACAGAGTGGTCGTTGAAGTTGTCGTCGGTGAGTTTGTCACCATCGTATATGGGTATGGCGTCGGTTGTGAAGATGGCAACCGAACGCAACAGAGGGTTGGCGGCGGCACCGTCGGGAAGGGTGAGCGTGAGGGTTAGTTTGGCGCCGCTCATGGTGATGAAGAAACGGCGCGACGATCCGTCGGTCCACCTGCGTATGCCGCCCGATATGAGGTCCATATCGTTATACTCGACAGGCATCATGATGGCAGGTCCGCCGGTGGTGAGAGTGCCGTCGACCATGCGATAGGCGACCATGGCATAGAGTGAGCCGGTGATGTATCCGTGGTCGTGTATCTTGCCCAGGTGCTCGGTAAGAGATATCTGTCGTGTGGTGGTGCCGTCTTTGTTGTCGGTGATGTCACCTATGTGTATGAAGCCGCTGCCGTTGGTCTCTTCGTGAATGTAATATTCGGCCGAGACGCTGACACCTACGGGACGCAACCGTGACATGTCGACAGCCTCATAGCGGTTGTCACGGGCGAGGAAGAGGCGCTCGACGACAGTGTCGCCGTTGCCCCACGAGACAAACAGTATGTTGCCCACAGAGCTGACTGCGGGACGGGTACCCTTGTTGTCGCAGAGTTTTGCCACCACTACAAGACGACCCGAGACAATGCGGCAATAGCTTACGGAGTCATTGTCAAGGACGATGTAACCGCCCCCGTCGGTGAAGACGGGGTGGTAATAGAGCATGTCGTAACCATTGGTGGAGGCAAGCGGCAGCAGTGTCTCAAAGTGCGAGACTGGCGACCACCGGCCATACTCTTTGCGCATGTTGACAAGACGTTCGCAGGCGCCCTTGCCGGTGGTGACCGGGAGGGTGGTTGAATCGACAGGCAGTAACTCCACGCTAATTGTTGTTCTTTTTTTCATCTTCTAAATCTTTTAAAATCAAACCGTCATTACCTAAGTGTACCAGAAAATCGACGCCTTTGTCGGTGTCGGGCTCTTCGTGGTGATCGCGCACAACCTTGTCGACCTCTTTAAGCACCGCGGCCATCTCTTTGAGGGTTTTGACATCTATCGGGTCGGTCTGAGCAATGCGCAACATGGTGTCGGCAATGGTGTCTCTGACCACCTCGACAGATGAAATGAACTTTTTATTGTTTTTCATCGGCAATCATAATCGTTTTATATGAGGAATGTGGTGCTTTGCATGGGTCGGAAAGGCTCTAAACAAGAGTGTCGTTTTTGGTCTCTTTTCAGCAAAAAGAGGATAGCCGACCTGTGTCAGACAAAAAATTTCAGCATAATTTTCAAACAAACTTACACCACTGAAAACAGGCCAAAGGTAGGTGCAATTCACCCATTTAGGGTCTTTGTTTTTTTTATGTCGCAAACTTAAATTGTAATTATTTGTACAAAAAATGTTTTATCATTGTATGCTTTTATACATAACTTTATGGGCGAAAACCGACAACAGGCTGTCTGTCACTGTAATTATCAATACAATGAAACGAAGGTGCATATCGGCCATATATGTTGCGGCAGGAAAACGAACCTTAAAAATGATATTTTATGTTAGGATTGGCTATCGGGACCGGGGTACAGGCATTAGGCGCCCTGGCCGGCGGACTGGTGACACGGGCAAGAGAGAAAAAGCGTCAGAGAGCATTGGACAAAGAGCAGAACATGCTCGACGAATGGTACAACAAGACTCAGAACCAGAGCTATTTAGACAACGAAAACGCCAAGGCTACCCTTTCGCTGCTACACAGGCAGAACAAACAGGCTGTAGAGCATATCAACAACAACCTGATAAGAAACGGAGCCACCGCAGAGTCTAAAGTGGCAACGGCATCGGCACTCAATCAGAACTATGCCGACACCATAAGCCGTATGGCAGTGGCCGACAGTTACAGAAAAGAGCGCGACAGAGAGCGTTACATAAGCCTGTCGCAGGATGTGGCTGCAAGACGAGGCGACAACACAGCGGCACCGGGCAATTACATAACGGCCGCAACACAGTCGATAGGCGGAACAATGAACAGCCTGTGGGGAAATGAGGCCCTTAAGATACCGAGGCGCAACAGATAATCAGCCTTGACAGGGGAGACAAGGAGTGGCTTTGGGTGAAATGATAAAAAACAGAAAAATGGCTAAAAAGAGTACGGAAAAGCTGACCGAATATGTGGAGAGCGCAGAAAAGGCGGCAGCAAAATCGGATGAAGAATACAGACGCGCGGTGAAGGATTACGGCGACACCGCAACCCGTACGGGTACAAATCCGCTTCTGGAGTTGGTGCCCGACACTGCCGAGTATTCACGCAGACGAGACAGAGTGGCACAAGCGGCAACAATGGATGCCTTCGGCCAGTTGGCGTCGGTGATAGGCGGAGGCATAGCAGCGGCATGGGGAGGCTCTCCTGCCCTGCCCGACAGTAAAAGAGCGCAAAAGTTTGAGTCGCAGATAGCAATGGACGACAGCCGTATGCGCAAGGAGTTTGACGATTACCGCAAGGCCAACCTTGCAGAGGCGGTAAGAAAAGAGAGGCGTCAGCAGCATGTTGACGACAAAGTGTTAGAGAGCATGTATCGCATAAAGCGTGACAGCCAGAACAGCTATCAGGCGGCAATAAAGGAGAGCAACCGCATGGAGATTGCCCAACGGCAGTCTGCACAGAGGCAGCAACTGGCCGAGACGGCTGCCCGAAGCAGGGCAACGGCCAACAAAAGCAGATTGGCTGCCAACAGAGACAGCGAGCGCAAACCCGAGACATACATACTCGACAGCAACAACAAAAAGGTGCCCATTTATAGAGAGGAGATGACACAGCTGTATGAACTGGCGGGAGAGTTTGACATGCTCAAACAGTATCGTGAGGCCAAGAGCAAAGAGGAGCGCAACGAAGCTTTTCTTGTGGCAATAACCAATGCCTACAAGCTGAAACAGAAGATATTGGGCAAAATAAAAAAATAATACTCCGGAGGCTTAGGGCTACAAAAGCGGTCCGTGGCACCGACATATCGGCAAGAGACATTACCGATGACTATGTTTTCTGAAACAGAGCCTTCAAAAGCTCTTGCCGGCGGTGAGCACTACGCCCAAACAGTAGCATCCGCAGTCATTCATACAAGCCCCGCAACAACAACCAAGAGATAATGCAATAACGTTTTTTAACACACAAAACATGATTAGAGGCATTGACATAACACGGCTTGCGTCTACAGAGACGTCGGCAAGAAGCTGTCCGGCCGATAAGTGCGCAACCACTGCCGCAAGCTACAAGAGCGACCCCAAAGAGCTGCTTGACAAGGCTTTGAAATATTGGATTGCCACAGAGCCGATAAGACGAGAGCGCGAACGTAACATACGTTACAGGTGCGGCGACCAGTGGAGCGATTATGTGGAAGACCCTGAAAAGCCGGGGTCGTACGTCAAAGAGGAGCGCATAATATCGCGAGGTGGCAAGATACCTCTCAAACACAACTTCATTCAGCAATATGTGCGTAATATATGCGGTCAGATGCTATCGGAGCCTCAGCAGCCCGTGGTGGTGGCGCGAAGCTCAGAGGGGACGGTGCTGGGCGAGATGCTCACCAACGCACTACAGGCGTGTCACAACGTCAACAGGATAGGAACGTTAAACATGGTGGTGGCCGAAGAGATGCTGCTCTCGGGCATGGCCTGCCTTAAGGTGCGTTACAGTTATTCCGACAGCAGAGGCATATCGGACGGACGAGTTGAGTGCATAAACCCCAACAGGCTGTTTTTCAACACCGACATTGAAGATCCGCGCCTGGAGGAGATACGTTTCATAGGACAGATACACGACTACACACTCGACGAGATTGTGACAACATTTGCATCGACACCCATGCAGGAGCAGACGATAAGAGAGCATTACGCCGGCAGGGTCGACCCGGGGAGGGTGTCTGCCATAAGCGAACGCGAAAGAGTGTCGTTTTTCAACTCGCCGGAGGATGGCAAGTGCCGACTGTTTGAGATATGGCATAAAGAGGGTGCGTGGGTCGATTACATTCACGACTATGCCGACGGAAGCGAAGAGAGCGGCGAAGGCCTTGAAGAGGAGGCCGTCCGCGAAAACGAACACAGGCGCAAGATAGCCTTAGAGGCAGGGTTAGACCCCGAGGCAGTGGCCAAGGTGGCATATCACAAACGGTATGAACACAGGTGGATAGTGTCGTTTGTGACACCTGACGGCGAACTTCTGTCGGAGAGGGAGACCCCGTTTGAGCACGGCGAACACCCCTATGTGATGGCCACGATGCCCATGATAGACGGACGGTTCAGGGGCATGGTATCTGACATAATAGACATGCAGAGGTATATAAACAGGCTGATTGTAATGCTCGATTTCATAATAGGAAGCAGCGCAAAAGGGGTGCTCATGGTGCCTGAAAACGCGATACCTGACGGATATTCGATAGCCGACTTCGCCGCCGAATATGTCAAGGCCAACGGGGTGATTGTCTACCGGCCAAACGCCAACAAAGACGTGCCGTTTCAGGTGCATAAAAACAGTACCGCCATAGGGGCGTGGGAGATGCTGTCGACACAGATGCAGCTCATAGAGCAGGTGTCGGGCGTGTCGGGAGCCATACAGGGCAAGGCGGCTCTGTCAGGCACTCCGTCGAGCCTATATATGCAGCAGGCCGGAAACTCGCAGCTCAACCTGTCGTCGTTGTTCGAGACGCTGACAGACCTGTTTCGCCGAAGAGACGAGAAGCTGATAAGGGTGATTGTGCAGTATTACCGTCAGCCGAGGTATCTGGCAACCGGCGGCGAGAGGGCCGGCAACACCGCGTCGATGTATGATCCACAGGCGGTCAGAGGCATGCTCGACTTTAACTTGGTATTGACACGGTCGACAAACACCCCTGTTTACAGGCAGCTGTATGACGACATGCTGATGAGGATGCTTGACTCGGGATATATATCGTTTGAGCAATATTTAGAAAGCTGTCCGATGCCATTTGCCGAGTCGCTTCTGGCCCGCATAAAGCAACAGAGAGCAGAACAACAGCAAGACTGAAAGTAATAACAAGACAGAAAGCCGCAACGCCCCAATGATTTTATGGTATATGGTTCACAGGCTATCACATAGTCTGCACGAAAACGGAGCGCGAGGCATTAAAGGTCATTTTAAAAACAAATGTCATGAAAAGAAGAAAACCCATATACAAAAGACGGCGTAACACATTCAGCGCCATACACTATTCGTTTCCGTCAGAACAACTGCGGGGCACCATGTTTGATTGCAGGGCCGAAACGATACTCAAATATGCCAAGCTATACAACGATTACAACCAACTCAACGAAGAGATACACTCACGATATCCGGAGGTGGCCGACTACATAACCCGTAATTTTTATTACAAAATAATATCGTCACGCAATAATTTGTCGTACAACTATGTGGTGTCGATAATATCTATGGTGTCGGCAAACAGAGAGCTGTTGCCTCAAGCGGTAGACGAGGCCATGGTTTATATTGCCAACAAAAAGCTCGACCTGCTGTAACCGATGAGATGGGGCTCGGGGAGCAGAGAAAATACAAATACATGTATTTTATCACAAAATGTTTATTTTTCAATGAAAATGTTATGATTCGTTCGATTGATGAGATTTTGCGTATGAACAAAAGGCGACTCAAGAGGCTGGCGGAGCCGTACGACCCCATGACCGGCAAGGGCTCGCCTATAGAGAGGCGGTCGCTTGAGGTTGACAAAGGCTCGTACATGCAACTGCCGGCAAAGATGTTCGAGCTGCCCCTGATAGCATCTATTGTCAAGGCAGGCTCGTTTAAGAGGTATGCCAAAACGGCAAAATGCGACAAGAATGAGGTGATGGCAACAGTGACACTGCTGCGCATGGTGTATGACTTCGAGTTCTGGTGCGCAACGTGCGTCAAGATACAAGACAAGCAGAGCAAGCGCATGGTGCCGTTTGTGATGCGCCAGCCACAGCTCAAACTGTTCAAGGTGATGGCTGACGACCTATTTGCCGACCGTCCGGTGAGGGTGATTCTGCTGAAGGCCAGGCAGTGGGGAGGCTCGACACTGGTGCAGATATTCATGGCGTGGATACAGCTGTTTCATCGCCGAAGCTGGCACTCGGTGATAGTGGCCGACGTAGAGGATCAGGCCCGCAACATTAAGGCCATGTACTCGCGACTGGCGACAAATCACCCCAAGGAGGTGTCGACGGTGACATTTGCGGGGTTTGAGGGTTCGTCGAAGAACAAGCGCATAGTAGAGCGCGACTGCGTCATATATTTGGGTTCGATGCAGAAGCCCGATGCCCTGCGTTCGGCAGACGTGATGATGGCTCACCTGTCGGAGGTGGGTCTGTGGAAGCAGACCGACGGCAAGAGACCCGAAGATGTGGTGCAGTCAATTGCCGGAACGGTGCCGTTAGAGCCTTACTCCGTTATTGTGATGGAGTCGACGGCCAAAGGGGTGGGCAACTATTTTCACCGTCAGTGGTGCAAGGCGGTAAGCGGGCAGAGCGGTTACAGACCCGTATTTGTGGCGTGGTATGAGATAGACATATATTCAAAGGCGTTTGAGTCTGAGAAACAGCGCAAAAGCTTTGCCCAGAGCCTGACACCGTCAGAGATGGCCGTGTTTGAGGCCGGCGCAACGTTAGAGGCACTAAACTGGTACAGGCAGAAGCGTCACACCGATGCCTATGACGACTGGAGGATGGGGTGCGAGTTTCCCACAACCCCCACAGAGGCCTTTCAGTCGACGGGCAGACGCGCCCACAACCCCGAGTACGTGGCATCTATGCGTCAGCATGTATGCGAACCGTTGGCAAAGGGCGACATGGTTGCCGATGCGCAACACGGCAAGAGAGCCATAGACGGATCGCTGAAGTTTGCCAAGTCGCCTGACGGAATCATGTGGGTGTGGGCGTTCCCCGACAGGTCGAAACAGATGTCGCGGCGATATATAGTGAGCATGGACATAGGAGGCCGGACTCCGGGAGCCGACTGGTCGGTGATATCGGTTATAGACCGTTATCAGCTGACCGAGGGAGGGGTTGAGGAGTGCGTGGCAACGTGCCGGTTTCACCTCGACCAAGATCTGGCCGTGTGGAAGGCGGTGCAGATAGCCCGATATTACTGCGACGCCCTGCTTGTGGTGGAGGCCAACTCGTTAGATAACAAAGGGTCGGAGGGTGACCACTCCATAACAATACTCGATGAGATAAAGGGCTATTACTCAAACCTTTTCTCAAGGTCAGACCCTCAGAAGATACGCAACGGCGCTCCTGAAAGGTATGGTTTCTTCACCTCGGCAGCATCTAAAAGCGACCTTGTGACGCAGATGAACAAGCGTCTGCGTGAAAAGGGATACATCGAGCATGATGCACGGGCTCTCGACGAGGCCGACACATACGAAATAAAGTCTGACGGTTCGTATGGAGCCGTAGAGGGCGAGCATGACGACATTTACATGAGTCGGGCAATAGCACTTAAGGCTTCGCAGATTACAGACCCTCCTGTGGTAATAGACAAAACGATTCATGAGGTAAGACGGCGTGAAACCGTACTGACTGAAGCAAGCTTTTGATGTAAAAGCCCGGGGAATACATCATAATATCCAAAGGAAATAAAGTTGTATTATATACATTATGTTGTATAATACAACTTTATTTTTAATAATGCAATATTTAGCACTACAACATAATATTATGATTAAAACACAACATTTATTATCAAAATAGTATTTTTCCTAATATTATACACTTAAATAAAGTATTTTCTTACAAGAAAAGAAAATACTTTATATATACATAAGATATAAATCACAAATACCAACTAAATAACTTATATTAATATAAAATACAACATTAAC
>JAIECQ010000068.1 GCA_029068395.1 Rikenellaceae bacterium | reverse complement strand
CGCGTTACCGTCACAATAAGCACCCCCATCCACTGATATGCGGCAATAAGCAGGAAATTGGCTGTCACCAACATGACGAAAGAGCCGTTCATGGGCATATCCATGCGCACATAAAGCAGATACATCATGACGAACGACAACAGCCAGAACCACAACGTGTAAGGCAACATCTTGCCCACCAGTGCCGTGCCCATCGAATGGCCTGCTCCCGACAGCCACTTGAACGCCGTTCCCCGCTTAAGCTCCAGGCCTATGGAAAAGACCGTCGACAGTATTGCGAAGAAAAACAGCATCATAGACATGAACCCCGGCATTATGTAATAGGCATAGCTGGTGTATGGGTTGAACAGTATATGCTTGTCGAATGTCACCGGCATGGAAGCCACATAAGCCGCCTCGGCCGTCATGCCCTTGGTCTGGAGCTTCTGTATCTCTATGCCTGTCGAGAATGTCTGCAATGTTGTCGAGAGGTCTTTCTCAAGCAGAGAACCCACCAATAGGTTGGCACCGTTGATAAATACCGGCACCGACACACGCTCACCGCGCATCACCGAACGCTCCATATCGCGCGGCAACACCACCACAGCGTCTATGCGGCCTTGCAGCATCATGTTTCTGGCCTCGTCCACCGATGCGGGACTGGCCACCAATTTGGCAAACTGACCGGCATCTATCATTCGCGCGGCCTGACGCGAAAGCGGTGTTGCGTCATTGTCGACCACCGCCACGGGCAGATCGCGCGGCACGCCGTTCTCGAAGAGAGCCGCCAAAAACAACAACGACATCAACGGGAACACCGTAACCATGACGGCAAATGTGGTAAGCTTGCTAAACTTACCCATCTCCCGCCTGAGCGTGAAACCTAATCCTCTGCAAATCCTCATTGCCTTAGAGCGACGTTACATTAAACAATGCGCTCATGCCGGGGCGCAGACCGTCGGTATAATCGAGCGGAGTGAGCCGCACCTCAAACGTGCGTATGTCAAACTCGCCCTGCGAACGTGTCGCCGACCATGTGGCATACTGGGCCTGCACGCCGATGTAACTTACACGTGTCTTTACGGTGCGACCCAAAGCGGGCACATCCACCTCTATGACCATATCTTTCTTTATCTTGGGCAAAAGCGTCTCTTTGACGTTAAACGACAGCCACATGTCATGCAGGTCTATGAGCGTCACCACAGGATAGCCGGCATTTACAAGCTCGCCCTCCTCGGCAATCACCGACGACACCTCGCCGTCTATGGGCGAATATTGGTAGGCATCCTTAAGATAGGCCTCCACCTCGGCCACACCGCCGCGAGCCTGCGACACGAGGGCCGATGCAGCCGCCTTGTCCTCTTTGCGGGCACCTTCACGGGCCATAAGATACTGGGCATGAGCAGCCTGCTCTGTCGTGCGCGACACTTTGAGGTTGGCTTCGGCCTCGTCGAGTTTCTGTGCCGGAACCACACCCTCGTCATAAAGGTTCTTGACACGGTCGTATGTGGCCTTTGCCAATGCAAGACCTGCCTGCGACTTCTGCCACATGCTCTTGACGGCATCTACCTCTTGCGGACGCAGCCCCCTGTTGGCCATGGCGTCCTTTGCCGAAGCGGCTTCAAGTATGGCCTTGGCCTGCTGCAACTTGGCGTCTACCTCTGGAGTCGACAACGAGAATATGAAGTCGCCCTTGTGCACCCTGTCGCCCATGCGCAACTTGAGAGAGTCGACACGCCCTATCAGCTTTGACGACACCTTGTAAGACTGAGCGACGGCCTCGCCCTGCAATATGATGGTCGTGGGACGGTACATATACCATGCAACCACCGCCACAAGCGCTATCGCGATAACGACAATCAGCACTAAAACAAAGACATTACTGCGTTTCATATATCTATCAATGTGTTTTTTGTTAAGACGAAGGCCATAAAAGCCTGTTTTATATTAGTTTACGGGTCGGTAACCGGGCTTGGATCTATACTCTATAAACCTGTCGCTCACACCGCATGCCTCAAGCAGACCTGCCAGCTGAAGGTCGAACTGATAGGCGCACTGCAAACGGGCTATCTTGGCGGCAGCCAGATTGATGCGGGCATCAACCACATCGGAAGACGACGCGTTACCCTCGGCAAAGGCCCGGGCCTTTATGCGCAGATACTCCTCGGCAAAAACTATGGTGGCGTCGCTGGCATCTATCTGCTCTGAAACGCTTGCCAGCTGGTTGTACAGCTTGTCTATCAACGTGTTGATATCTACATTCACACGGTCTTCTATCGCCTCCACCTGCTTTACCGTCAGCTTGGCGGCAGAGTATCGGTGTTCGCGGTTGAGACCGTTGAATATGTTGAACGACAACCCCGCACCCACGGCCCAACGCGGAGCCATCTTGGTAAGGTTGTAGTTGACAATGTCGACACCGCCCACAGCCGCTATCTGGGGTATGAAATTGGCGCGCTCCACCTTGACGGCCTCCGAAGCCAGCTGCCTCTTCATGTCGACCTGCTTCAACATAGGATTGTTTTCCGCCGCAAGAGCTTTGAAATAATCAACCTCTTCCAATGACGAAAGCACGAACATAGAGGTTACGGGCACCACTTTTTCGTCACTTCCTATCATGCCGTTAAGAGCCGCAGCCACAGTCTGTGTCTGAGCCTCGGCCTTCTTAAGCTCGGCACGCGCCTCCGAGAGCTTCATCTCGGCATACAGCCTTTCCACCCGTGCTATCATGCCGTTCTCTTCGAGCTTCTTGGCATCGGCAAGGTGCTTCTCCATGCCCATGACCACCTGCTTGCGCACGTCGACCACATGATAGGCCAGTGACAGACCGTAATAACGCTCTGCCAGCTGGGTGTAAAGACCGTTAAGATTTCCTGCCGACTGATAACGGCTCGCCTCTATGTTGATGCGGGCGGCACGGTTGGCGGCATTGATCTTGCCGCCGGTATATATGGGCACCTTAAGGGTGGCGCCTACAACGGCAAAATCGCGCTCCTGCAACGGAAGGCTCCAGTCGGCCGCCATGAGCTGACCGGTAACGGCCGGAGGTATGGGCAGCTGCAACTGGCCGAGCACCCCAGACACGGGCGCCTTCATGTCGTTCATGTCGACGGCGATTTTCTTTGACATGAATGTATAATTGGCCGATAGCGACAAACTCGGATAACGCAAACCCGCCGCCGCCTTCTTCTCTTTCAGGCGGGCCTCCTCATTGTAACGGTCGGCGCGCACCTGATTGTTATACTCCAGAAGCATAACCACGGCCTCATCATAAGACAGCCCCCTGCCTCGCTCCACCTGTCTGGCAAACGACGGAAGGGCCGCCAAGGCCGCTATCAACGTAACAATCTTTTTATACATATATAGCCTATTATCGTATTGGCACCCAATACATTAATTATCCATCCCATAAATAAACAGGCCGCTGCCTGCAAAACCCGTCGCCAGGCATCCGTCTGATGATATTGTCCCGCAAGCGACTATCAAAAATCAGGCCAACAACACATCTTACCGACACCGACAAGCCGCTTATCCTTTAAGCCTCACAAAACAAAGCACTTTGTCTCTTGCCTTAAACAGCCGTCCCAACTGCAAACCGTCCTCTTCAAGCCCGGCTCTCTTCGCTGCCCTGCCGGCCCTTTCTGACGGACTTAAACGCCATGAAACCGACAAAGCCTCTCATGCCCGTGGGTGTCCCGCCCAAACGGACTATAGCACGACGTTTACGCCTCAGCCCGCCCATCATGCCGTAAAAGGCCGCATGAGCCTTGACCACGGCGGCAAAACGGCTGAAACGTCCGGTCAACAGATAGGCGCATCCCACCGCTCCGTCAAGACACATCCGCACGAATATCACCGCAAACAACCGTCCCGCCGGCAGATTCTTATAGAGCGTAGCCAGATTGTTGCGGAAGTTCAAAAACAACTTGCGCGGCGACTCGTTCGAGAGAGTGCCGCCACCCAGATGGTAGACCTTCGAGCGAGGCTCCACCCACACGCTCATACCGCGGTTTTTAGCCCTCCAGCAAAAATCTATCTCCTCCATGTGGGCAAAGAAATCCTCATCCAGACCGCCCAACGAACGATATACATCGGCCCTTACAAGCATGGCCGCACCTGAGGCCCAAAACACCTCGCATGCGCTGTCATATTGTCCGCAATCAGACTCTATGCGCTTGAGCACCCTGCCGCGACAATAAGGATAACCCAACATATCGACAAGGCCCCCTGCCGCACCCGCATATTCAAACATGTGCGGATTGTCGACACTCAATATCTTGGGCATCACGGCCGCAATGCGATCGTCGGAAGAGGCCCTCTCCACAAGAGGGGCAAGCCATCCTTCGGTAACCTCGACATCAGAGTTGAGAAGCACGAAATAGTCGGCCTCCAACTCTGCCAACGCACGATTATAGCCCCCCGTAAAGCCGTAATTACGGTCGAGACACAAAAGGCGCACCCCTGGGAACGACTCTCTCACCAAAGCCGACGAGCCGTCTGACGAGCCGTTGTCAGCAACGACTATCTCGGCATATCGCTCTGGTGTGTGGCGTACCACCGACGGCAGGAAACGCCGCAAATGGGCCTCGCCGTTCCAGTTGAGTATTACTATGGCGACTTTCATCTTATTTTGCGGGTAAAGATAATAAATATATTTTTGTAACCAATAGCTTTGGGTTTCGTCCGCTCTTTTTTTTGCGCCGACAGCCCCTTAGCGGTAACAGACATCCACATTTTCCATGAAAACTACAGAAGAACTGAAAGCCGAGGTCAACGCACGCCTCTACAGATGCCGCAACGGCATGACCGTCGACACCATGACACGCATGGAGGGCGCCGGCAGAGGACGGCTGCTCAACTACGGCGTCTCGCTGGCCGACATACGCACGATAGCTGAGCAATATGCTCCGTGTCAACCACTTGCCGACACCCTCTTCGACAGCAACGTCAGAGACCATCGGCTGGCCGCCGTCTACATCGCCGACCCGGCACTCTTCGACCACAACAAGGCGCAGAGATGGATGCGCAACTGCCGCACCGTCGAGATTGCCGACTGCGCCGCACAGGCACTGCTCTGCAAAGTGACTGACATTATAGAGGCCGCAGCCCCCCTGATAGGCGAAGATGTGCTGACAAGCCACGCCGCCGTCATGTCGGTGGCCCGCGCCGCCTCATCGCACCATATAGCACAAGCAAAGGCCGCAGAGCTGCTCTCACTCATCGACCCGGTCAAAGAGAGATGCGACCACACCACCCTATCGGCCACGACATTCATGCTAACAACCCTTAACAAGGCCGGACACACCGCCCTTACGGCATCGTTCATAGACTCATTGCCGCCCCAAGCGCATGCCGAGTTAGAGTGGCTGAAACAATAACCGCAGGCCATACTTATTATATATAAAGGTGTGCGCAC
>JAIECQ010000067.1 GCA_029068395.1 Rikenellaceae bacterium | reverse complement strand
TAGCGTGCGTTGTGTCCGCCAATGATTAATTCTTTGGTTCTTTGATTTCTTTGATTCTTCCCCGAGGGCTTGCGTAAAGGGTTGAGGTGTGAGTGGATGAGATTGCCTGAAAACAAAAAGCCCCTCGTTTGACAGAGAGGGCTTTTGCGGTATGAACGAGACTCGAACTCGCGACCTATTGTGTCACCGACAAGGTATAGCGACAAAGTTAGTAAAAACAACTAAAAAGACAAGGTTGTGAGCAGATTAGTTAAACCGACCATTGACAAATCTGAGTTGATGAAATAGACTCGCTATGAGAATCTATAAAAGTCGACTAAATATCCTGTCAAACGCTCTACTCTTTTTGCTATTGCAACGCACTTCACGGCACTTATTTCGGAGACTAAAACAATGCACAATACGAACAAAGCAAAATTGATGTTTAGACCGGAATATCCGAAATGCTCAAAATAATGGAGGTGTGCGATGTGTTTGTGTCGGAGACTAAGGATGTCAAGATAAACACTGCAAAAACGCGGCTACACGCCTGACGGAAAAGGGATGCACGTTTGTCATCTCAGACAAAGACATGATTGACCAGTTCCGCATAAAGTGAATTTCCTAAAACTTTAAACTAACAGCTATGACTGCAACAGAACCAAAGGTAGACAAGGACGGTCGTTACTCGACCAAGGAGACGGCGAAGATGCTCGGAATAAGTCGCCGCACATTAGATGACCACGCCCGAATCGGCAAGATAAAGTACGGTAGACGGCGCTCGAATGGCCGCCGCTTCTATACAGGCATGGAGATAGTAAGATATTGGAGGGCCGAGGCATGACGAAAGAGAACATGAGCGACACCCAAGTCATAAGGCAATTAAAGGTAAATGAATCTGCGTATTTCCGGCGTACAGGCGCAACACTGTCCGCCACGTGTCAATTATTTCGGTAAGAACCGGCAATATGTCACTCAGGCAATTAGCGACGAGGGGGCAAAGTTATTCGCATCAAGTAGAGATGTCGTTATTGATTTGCTCATGGGCCGATAATCGCGCTTGTCGTAGGCGTGATAACCGGCGCACATTATGTCCGGCGCCGCATTAGGTGTCGCTACATCGACGACCGCACAGAGCTTGAATTAATCAGGGTAATCAACCGATACATTAAGGACATGACAATTAGGGCTACATTAGAGAGTTGTCCGACAAAGGCGTCGCAGACCTTCCCCGAACCCTCTATGTAAGTCTTCCAGCAGGCATGTCAACCATATCCCGCCCGAGCTTGATACCACAGGTTATATGGAGATGTCTGACCTTATGACCGCTGCCGAGGTGGTCAAAAGTGAGCTTCGCAAAGACTTGGAGTAATCATATAATGCGCTGTTTCATCTCGGACGACATGTTTGTCAACAACTGTCGCCGGTTTGTAGAGTATGAAAAGACAGGCGGATATAAGAAAGCCGACCGGACATTGGGCGGACCTCTCTTTTTGCGGTGGTCACACTTCTTGCCGGCGGTCATTGCAGGGTAGCGGTGGCGCCCAGAAACCGCAAAAGACACTGTCTGTTTGCCTTTGTGCGTTTGGGATATTTTTCATATCTTCGGGGCGCATAAAAGCGACGCGTTAATCAAATGATGTCGATGCAAACTATATGTTTGTCAGTCTATTGGTTGATGTGATGCAGATGCCCCGTCGCACATGCCGCCCTCAGGGCAATCATGGCGCGCATGCTTGATAGGCGGGTGTTGTTGGTGGCTTGAAGAGTTTTCAGCCTGTTTTGCAAATAATTTGTCATGAGAAGGATATTCGCATTGCTTGCGGTCTTGTTTTTTTTGTCCGGATGCTTCAGACCTGTCTTGGAGGGTGGTGTTGACGGCTCTGGCACGGTCAATCCCCCGTCCACAGAGCAACCCGACGACCCTGATGATGACAAGGACACCGAAGAACCCGCTCCCGCTCCCGAACCTGAGCCCGAGCCTGAAGAGCCGGTGATAGATCCTGGCAGTCGCATCGTGTACACCTCCAAGAGCAGGATAGCCGTAGCCACGGGTGTGTTTGACGCCATTGTCGTGTCTAACGATTTCAGCGACGGCAAAGGCGTGATAGTGTTTGACAAAGCGATAACCATGATAGGAGTAGACGCCTTTAAGGGCTATGCCGACCTTACCGGCATTGTCATACCCGACGGCGTCACTGTAATCAGAGACCGCGCCTTTGACGGATGCACCGGCTTAAAGGCGGTGAAGATACCCGACGGCGTTGTCACCATACGTGACAATGCCTTTGCCGGATGCACATCGTTGTCGAAGGTGTCGCTCGGCTCGGGCGTGACACTCATAGGCGACAATGCCTTTGCCGGATGCCGCTCTCTTGAGACCGTTGTCATACCTGCCAATGTCGTCGCAATAGGGACCTCGGCATTTGCGGGGTGTGCCAGGCTCTCCGTTGAGGTGCCGGGGAGTGTCACCTCCATAGGTAACGGCGCCTTTGACGGTTGCGCCGACCTCGTTGTCAATGTCCCTGACGGTGTCGTCTCGGTAGAGAAAGGCACCTATTCGCAATATGCCTCATGTCTCTCGGCGGTGGTCATGTCCAACAGTGTCGTCTCTTTAGGTGATGGCGCATTTGAAGGATGCTCACGTCTTGTGTCGGTGTCGCTCGGTGACGGAATCACCTCTATAGCCGCCTCGTCGTTTGCCGGATGCTCACGTCTGTCGTCGCTGTCAATACCCGACGGCGTCGTATCCATAGGGCCGGGCGCCTTTAAAGATTGTGTCTCCCTCGTCAGCATATCGCTCCCGGCAGGGGTGGCAGAGGTCGATAACGCCCTCTTCTCAGGGTGTCGCTCTCTTCGTGAAGTGACTCTTGGTGGCAATGTGCAACGCATAGGCGATAGTGCCTTTGCCGGATGTGCGCGTCTTGCCGACATCGAAATACCGCAGGGAGCATCGCAGATAGGAGTCTCGGCATTCTCGGGGTGTGCCAACCTATCGCTTGTCGTGCCGAGAAGCGTAACATCCATAGGAGACGGTGCCTTTGACGGTTGCGGCAGCCTTATCGTATGGGTACCCGACGGTGTTGCGGCAATAGAGAAAGGCACCTATTCGCAATATGCCTCATGCCTCACGGGCATAATAGTGTCTGACAGCGTTGAAGAGATAGGCGACAGTGCCTTTGCCGACTGTCACCGTCTGACCCGCGTGTCGCTCGGTGGCGGCGTAAGGTCGATAGGGGATAAGGCTTTTTATAATTGCCGCGCCTTGTCGTCGGTGGATATTGCGGGACACGTAACATTGATAGGAGAGAGCGCCTTTTCAGGATGTGTGGCCCTTGCCGACATCGTTCTGCCCCAAAGCTTGACCACGATAGGGGAGTCGGCCTTCTCTTCGTGCGGCAACATCACCGTCATGTCCGTTCCCGACAATGTGGTGACCATAGGACGGTCGGCATTCATGAATTGCAGCGGTCTTAGGTCTCTATCGTTAGGTAAAAGGCTCTCGTCGATAGATGACATGACATTCTCGGGTTGTGTCAGCCTTACAGGGGTGGTCATACCCGATAGTGTCGTCACCATAGGAGAATTGGCATTTTCTGCCTGCGTAAGCCTTGTCGATATAACCATCCCCGATGGCGTCACTACACTCGGAGCATCGTCATTCTCGGGATGCAGCGGACTTGAGTCGGTGTCGCTCGGCAGCGGCCTGACGTCCATAGGCGAATCGCTGTTCATGAACTGTCACAGGCTGGCACTCATATCGTGCAAGGCAGTGATCCCGCCAACACTCAAAGGTAATCTTGGCATTGCTCTCACAACAGCTATATCGGTGCCCTCGCAAGCAATAGACGACTACAAGGCGGCTGACTTCTGGAAAGACTACACCTTCATGTAGACCCAAACCCCAAAGCTTGCCGACATTGCGGTTAATGGTTTGACGGCACTGCCTCCGGCGGCCCTTCCGGGGGAGGGGTCTCGGACCCCGTTTTGATATTTTTGAGGAACAACTAAGCGGATAATTACGAAAGATAGGGGTAAAGGTGTTCGACTCGGGTCTCACACCTTTACCCCCTATCTTTCGTTTTTGGCCCTTGGGTTGAGTGCCTGAAGGATATTCAACAGGGGCAGGACTCTCGACGGAAAGGGTGCGGAAGCAAAACAGAAACCATAACAGCAGAGCGGCAAAGCATAATGGCAACGTGGCAACCACAGGCGTGACGGAGAGCGGCGCGGAGCCTGCGGAGGGCACAGCATGAAAGGCATGTGCATCATCACCGTTCATAATTCACTGTCATATATATTGCTGTGCGGGGTTGCGGCCCTCCGTTGGGCGGAGGCTCCGGGCCGCTCGGGACTCGTTGCCTCGTCCCGGCACAAGGAATTTTTGCTTACGGCATACTTCGTTATGCCGGGCATAAGGAATAGTGTGCGGTTTCGTTACACTCAGACCGCCATACCAGCGTCGGCCCAGCGGGTTAGTGTAGGGGGTGTGATGAACTTCGGTCCTGAGGCATGAAACAGGCGGGGGCGCTTTGGCTGTAACTTTTGTCAAGGTTTTGTAGCTTGTGGTTTGGCTTTGTGCCTGTGCTGGCGGGGCGGTTAGATGTGCGAGGCTTTGGGGCTTGTGTTTTGGTTTGGCTGGGTTACGCACCTAACGCCACTTTAGCGTGAAGGAGCCACGGGCCGAGCCTGCGGAGGCAAGCGTGAAAGTGACGCGCATCACCGCCTACCCTCAGTCACCGCACTACAATTGCGTGACGGGATTACGGGCCTCCGCGGGGGGAGGGTCGGCCCGTTGCGGCTCGTACCTCGCCGCCCTGCCGGCACAAAAAACAACCTGAGCAAAAGCCCCCGCAAAAGCATCTCGGTTAAATGAAAATATGCGGTTTCGTTTCACTTAGACCGCGCTGCCGGAGCGGGATGGGCCAGCGCCTACCAAACAGGCCTCTGGCGGCGCCACCTTCGCCACCAAGCTACCCTCTCAGTGCAGCGGTGTGCGGGAAGAGTCACACGGTAAGTTCTACCAGTGGGGCATCAATGTGGCGTGGAACAGCACAGGGTTGTTAGGTGGCGCTACACCAAGTGGGTCTTGGAACACGTCGACTTATCCCAGCAACTGGAATACCCACCCGTGTCCCGAGGGTTACCGCCTGCCTACTAACACAGAGTTTCAGTCTCTCATAAACAGCAGTACCGTCAGTTACCACGGTGGGTGGAGTTCATCCGATTATGGATATATCAGGTTCACCTCCGGCTCTAATTCCGTGGAGTTTCCCGCTGTCGGTTACCGCCTCAACTCGGCCGGTATGTTGAGCTTCGCGGGTGTGTACGGACGCTATTGGTCGTCAGTTGCGTATTATTCTAACAACGCGTACTACCTGCGCTTCAGTAGCAGTGATTTGTACGTGGGTTACGACGATAAGCAGATCGGTCGTAGCGTGCGTTGTGTCCGCTAAATATTAATACTTTGGTTCTTTGATTTCTTTGATTCTTCCCCGAGGGCTTGCGTAAGCGGCAGGGTTTGGCAGGAACAAGACAGACAGTACGAAACAAAAAAGAGGCTGACGACAAAACGCCAGCCTTCTTCTTTGAGTGTGGAATAATCCACATATGGTGATCGGTTAAAGCACCTCTTTAACCTTGTTTACCACCTCCTGACCATTATGTGTGCGCATAACTATCTGTCCGTCAGGGTTTATTAATATTATGGTGGGTATGCCTACAATACCGTATGTGTCGGCGGCTTTTCTCTCCATGGTGTGAATCATAGGCCAGGGGAGGTCGAGATCTTTCACTGCTTTTTTGAAGTCTTCGCTGTTTCGCTCCGATATGTTGACACCCACAACGTTAAGCCCCTTTTTCTTATAAGCCTTGTATATGTCTTTGAGGTGAGGCATCGCCGCACGACACGGACCGCACCATGAGGCCCAGAAGTCAACCACAACCCATTTGCCCTTGCCTGCAAAGTCTGAGAGTTTGACGGGGTTGCCGTTAATATCTACACCCTCTACGTCGAGATAATGCTTGCCTACATTGGTGCTTTCTTCGGCTACCTTGCGGTCGCGTATGTTGACAATGCGGTCATACTCAATGGTTTTAGGTGCAGAGACAAGCGCAAGCAGCGAATCGATGCCGTTAGATGTGTAGTCACCGCCGTTAACGATAGACTCAAGCATATACAGACCCACAAGATTGTCTTTGTTGTTGTTGAAGATGTCTGTTTTGGTGCGTTGTGTCAGCTCGCGATAGACGGGCACGGCCTTTTGGTATTCGGCATTGGCAGAGTCTCTCTCGGCAGAGCCGACAGGATATTCGTCTACCTTCTCAAACAATGCGACCAGGCGGTCATACTCTGCTTTCAACGTCGCGTCGCATTTGCTTATGGTGTCGTTGAGCGGAGTGCCCGAGACTGCGAAAGAGGTGTAACGGGCAGGTATTTCAAGAGTTATGTCGCCACCCTCGGGTATGAAGAGGGCGCTGGCACGACCTATGGAAACCTGATACAACAGCAGCGTGTCGGGAATGTTGCGCGTGAAGGTAAACTTACCCTGGGCAACAATGGCACTGTCGAGCTTCTTGCCTGAGTAAAGCTCTGACATGTAGACGGTTTCCCCTTCGTTATCGGCATTTTCAACTGTGCCGTTAACTGTGAATGACGACGGTTGGCATGACACGGCAGCAACCAATACGCCAAACAAAAGTAACTTTTTCATAATATGGGTTTTAAGTTTTATGCGTAAAGCATTTACGTTACATATTGCGGCACAAGTTAGCAACAATATGCGCATTTTCAAAGCATCCGCCTGCTGTCTTACATTTTATGTACAGAAAGAGACGCCGGATGCAGCCTTTCAGCGGTGCACGATCGCCACCTGGGTTACTGTCTGTGGGTGGGACGCAACAGGTCGGTGACGGTCTTGACGGGGTTGAAGGTAGAGATGGGCACCTCCACAAACAGGGTCGTCCAGTTGGCCATGGCACCGTTCCACAGGCCGGGCAGCTCTTGGGCCAGCAGGTCGCGGCCCTCTTTCGACTTCTTCGATATGAATCCGGTAGAGGGGTCGACAAAGCGCGTGAGGTCAAATTTCCGGCCTTTGTAGTCTTTCACGCCGCACACTATGTCAACGGGGTTGAAGTGGGTCGACTTCTGCATCAGATGTTTGTCTTGCGGAGCTATCTGCGACGACTCGGCTATCTGCAACGAGCATGAACCGTCGGCACATCGCACCCAGAAAGGACCCCCGCCAGGCTCGCCCTCATTACGCACCATGCCGCACACCCTTATGGGACGGTTGAGTATCTCTCTCAGGACGGCAAACTTCTGTTCAAGCTCATAAGAGGCAAATGTCTGCGGCAGGGTGTACATCATGTCGCCCGTGACGAGCTTTTCAGCCTCGGCGACAAGCTCACGGCTGCATCCCTCGGCATCGAACCTGTCGAGCATGTTGAAGATGCGTCCTTGCAGCTCGAGCAGCAGCGAGGCTATCAGCTTCTTGTATGTGACAGTGTCGGCAAGCAACGAACGGTGAGTAACGTTGTCGACGGTCTTTATGAATATGATGTCGGAATCGATGTTGTTAAGATTGGCGATGAGGGCGCCGTGGCCTGCCGGACGGAAGAGCAGGCGGCCGTCGTTTTCGCGGAAGGGGGTGAAATCTTCATTGACGGCCACAGTGTCGGTCGATGGCATCTGCTCTGAGTAAGAGATGTCGTAGGTGACACCGTAACGTGCGGCATATTGGGGAACCACGCGCTCTGCCAGCTCTTCAAACGCCTTGCGGTGCTCGGGCGATACGGTGAAGTGTATGGCTACACGGTCGCCGCTTTTGGCGTAGAGCGCGCCCTCAACGAGGTGCTCTTCAAACGGGGTGGCGGCAGATGAGTCATATTTGTGAAACAGCAGCAATCCTTTGGGTAACTTGCCGTAGCCCAGGCCGTTGTCTCCTACAATGGCTTCAATGACGGCACGGCGGTCGGCGGTGTCGACAAACGAGCACAGACGGTCGTAAAAGGCGAAATCGCCGATATTGTCGCACACCTTGTCGGCCGCATCGTTGGGTTTGCCGTCGAGATATTCGTAAAGGTCTTTGAACATGCGGGTGGCGGCTCCGCTGGAGGGCACTAACTTGGTGATTTTCTTGCCGCGACTCATGCCCTCATAGAGAAGGCATAGGGTCGATATGCTGTCATGGT
>JAIECQ010000066.1 GCA_029068395.1 Rikenellaceae bacterium | reverse complement strand
CTGTCATGCTTTCTGCTTTGTTTCCACGTTTTTCCGTCGAGAGTCATAGCCCATGTTGAATATCCTTCAGGCACTCAGCCCAAGGGCCAAAAACAGCTATCCCATAAATGTGTGAGACGTATGTCGAAACACATTTATGGGATAGCTGTACTTATCCGCTTAGTTGTTCCTCAAAAATATCAAAACGGGGTCCGCGACCCCTCCCCCGGAAGGGCCGCCGGAGGCAGTGCCAGCAATACAAAACGGCAGTGAAGGCACGCCATTATCCGCAGTGGCGGCAAGGCATAAATTAAGATGTACACTGGCGCTGTTTTGAGTGTCCTTGCTTGGATGTGGAAAATTTCGTATCTTGCCGGAAATTTTTTCGGTATGCTTCAATACATAGACTGGAATTTTGATCCGACATTGTTTTCGATAGGTGGCTTTCAGTTGCGCTATTATTCGCTTACATGGATGGCGGCATTTGTTGCCGGCTACTATCTTTTCGGCTACATACTCAAGCGCGAGGGGCGCGACATCAAGCTGCTCGACAACATACTGGTTTACGCCTTTCTTGGCACCCTGATAGGTTCGCGGTTAGGGCATTGCATCTTTTATGAAGATGCTGCTTTCTGGCGTAATCCGCTACAGGTGCTGTATATATGGCAGGGGGGTCTTGCCAGCCACGGTGCGGCCGTGGGCATGTTTGTGGGTCTATGGCTCTTCTCGCGCAAGTACCGACAGCCGTTTGTGTGGGTGCTCGACCGCGTCATACTTACGGTGCCCTTAGGCGGAGCCATGATACGTCTTGGGAACCTCTTCAACTCAGAGGTCTACGGTCATCCCACCGACCTGCCGTTCGCATTCAGGTTCATCGAAAACCTGCCTGCCTGGAGTGCCGGCGCACAACCGGTATACTCGCTTCCCTCGCACCCCACGCAGATATATGAGGCGGTGATATATACGCTGATATTCGTGGTGCTGATGCTGATATACATGCGCACACAGACAACCAGACGTTATCCCGGCGCCCTCTTCGGCATCTTTCTGATGCTTCTTTTCGTCTCGCGATTCATGGTCGAGCACCTCAAGCTGGTGCAAGACAGTGTCGACGCCCGTTTCATGGCCGAATGGGGCATCAACATAGGACAGGCCCTTTCGGTGCCATTCATTGTAGCGGGGGCCATAATCACCGTCATGGCTTTCCGCGGACGCTTTGCCAACCACACCATAACAGATGCACATGGACACGCCCGACATAAGTAAGGTCATCTTCTCGGTGCTTGCCGGACACGGCTCGGTGTCGTTGCTGTCGGTGGGTTCGTTGCTGTCGGTGCGTGTGCCGGCCTCATTCAACGACGACGGCACCATAGAGCCACCGCGACACATTGTAGAATACTCAAACGACATAAGCGATGAGCTTTCGGTTGTCGACATCATAACGGAGAGCTACGGTATGACGCCGTCAGAGGCGAGCGCATGTTATAATGAGTGGCTCTCTGCGTCATCTGTACGCATGGCTAACGGCACCCGCATAACCATCGAGGGGGTGGGTACTCTCAGTCTGCTGGCCGAGGGCGCGGCTCTATTCTCTATAGACGAGAGGCTGCGCTCGCTGCTCAATCCCTACGGAAGCAGTAACGAGCGTCTGACGGTGCCGGGAGTGCCTGGGCGCAAGAAAAAAAATGTCGCAGCAAAGGCTACGTCCACACGAGCGACGCATGCAACAGGCGGTTCAAACACCTATAGCCGTCAAGACAGAGATGTGCGCACAAAACCGCCGCACGTACGCGGCAACACCCCGCCACGCGTGCGGAGAGACCACACCCCACCGCGTGCGCGCAGCAATAAACATAGGGTGTCGCCCGGCAATCCCAGGAGCGACAGGCTCATGATTTTGCTGGTTGTGATACTGACGGCGGTGTGCATAACTCTCGTGTCGTCAATATATTTCGCTCCCCAAGGCACAGGCCTGCATGACAGGATATCCGCCGACAGCCTTACTCTTTGGGCAGACACGGCGGTAAAATGGATGAGCGATGCCGTCGACGCCATAGCCGCATTTCTCGGCGAGCTGACAGAGTGGGCGATGTCGTTGTTTGACGACGGCGCTACAACCTCTGCCGCCCCCGAGGGCAGCACCTCACGTTAAAGTACGGCATGGCCGGGGGATGCCGCACTCGTCGGGTCACCCTCGCCAATTGTCAGATTGTGTAATTCGCTCCGACAATGTTCTGCGATGATGTTCTCAAAAACATCTTCCTATTATGCCGTATATGTCGATAAAAAGCGGCAGACTGACCACTGAACAGAAGAAGCAACTTATTGAGCGACTCACTGCAACTGCCTTCGAGATTCTTTGCAGAGCAAAGCGCTAAAACGATAATAGCATCGGTGGCAAATCAATCGACAAGATAAGACAGAATTATAACGGTTAATAGTTTAGAGATGGCGTTTGACTACAAGAAAGAATACAAGGATTTGTATATGCCTAAGGCTACTCCGACTATCGTGGAGGTGCCCGAGATGAGGTTTGTCGCTGTCAATGGCTGTGGAAATCCTAATGAGCCGGGCGGAGAATACCAGCAGGCTCTGGGCATTCTTTATCCTGTGGCTTATGCTTTGAAAATGAGCTACAAGACAGATTACCGTATAGATGGTTTCTTTGAATACGTCGTGCCGCCGCTTGAAGGGCTATGGTGGACTGACAATGCCATCACAGATGATTTCACAGATAAGTCGGCTTTCCGATGGATTGCAATGATACGCGTTCCCGATTTTGTGGAGGAAGTTGACGTGGAATGGGCAAAAAGAGAGGTGTCACGCAAGAAAGGGCTTGATTGTTCCTCTCTTTACCATATGAGTTTTGAAGAAGGCCTATGTTCGCAAATCATACATACCGGGTCGTATGACACAGAGCCGGTGTCTCTTGACGCTATTGACAGGTATATTGAATCAAACGGCTACATAAAGGATATTACAGCGAGCCGCCGCCACCATGAGATATATCTTTCCGATCCGAGAAAAAGCTGTCCTGAAAAGATGAAAACCGTTCTTAGAATCCCTGTCGCCAAACGCAAATATGATTGACACATATCATATCGCTCCCGGTGGCGGAATCAAACTTTTTGACACTACTGAGCATAAGATTGATTTAGCATTAGCAGACACCAAAGAATATAATGAGATAATCGAATTGACATACACCACAGGCAGCTTTAGAAAAATTCATTAGTTGACATAACATCGCCAATACTCCTGTTGTTCAGCACTTTGTCGGCAATCTGTCGAATCTCCGCCCTGCTCCGTTCAGAGCCGCGCAGTTTTTCCGGGTCAAGCGAAGGTGCCAACGGCATCATATCTTGTTTTCGTGTTTGATTTGTACGGTTTTTTTGTTATATTTGCGGGAAACAGACCGCAAGACAGGGTTACATATATCGTAACCGAAAGTATCATAACAAGATAGCACAATCTAACGATCACACGTTATGCTTGAAGTGCAGAAAAATAACGATTCCGTGAAAGACGGGATGAATGTATTTGAAAGAAATACAAAACGGGCGATAGACTTCACTATCGCGTTGTGTTGTCTTGTTGTCTTCTCTCCGCTGTTTCTTATATGTTACATAGCCGTCAGGCTCAGCGACGGCGGTCCCGCCATATTCAGCCAAGAGAGGATAGGGCGCCATGGCAAGGCGTTCAACATATATAAGTTCAGAAGCATGCGCACAGATGCCGAGAAAGACGGTCCTGCCTTATATCAGTGCGGTGGCGACACAAGGCTCACCAAAACGGGCAAATTTCTGCGCGAGCATCACCTCGACGAGCTGCCTCAGCTGTGGAACGTGCTATGCGGCGACATGGCATTTATAGGACCTCGCCCCGAGAGAAAATATTTCATCGACCAGATAATGGAGCACAACCCCCGATATGCCGACCTTTACGCCATACGCCCCGGGGTGACCTCTTACGCCACTCTCTATAACGGATATACCGACACCATGGACAAGATGCTCCGCCGGCTTGATTACGACCTCTATTACTTAGAGCACCGGTCGCTATGGTTAGATTGCAAGATATTGATAAAGACCTTTTTGCGCATAGTCTTCGGCAAGAAATTCTAATCCGGCAGGGGCTGCCGTCATCCATAGAAAAGCCCGTGGGCACGGCCATAAAGCACTGCCAACTACAACAGACTCCACCGTCGTCACGCCACAGCCGTCTTAGACAAGTCTTAGCGGCCGCTCATCTTGCGTATGGCCATGCCGTAATTGGTGACCGGCACATGTTCGCGTTCCAAGTGCCTCAGACGTGCTTTCACGGCGCGCGCGTTGACCATGCAGCCGCCGCACTGAAGGGCCAGGACATAGTCTGACAGGGTGTCGGGCAGGGGTTGGGTGCCCCCAATGAAGTCGAAGCGGAGGCTGACACCCGAGTGACGCTCTAACATGCGCGGTATCTTGACCCGCCCTATGTCGTCGCATCCTGCATGATGCAGGCAGCTCTCCATGACCAGCACCCTGTCACCCTCGCATAGATGGTCTAACGCCTCTAATCCGCGCTCATAAAGTGACATGTCGCCCTTGGCGCCCGCCAGCAGTATGCTGAATGTGGTCAATTCTACACCCTCGGGCACTACCCTTCCAACCTCGGCGATAGCCTGCGAGTCGGTGACCACCATGCGCACATCGGGGCCGACCACCTGCTCTAACTGTGACGGCTGCACCACAAGGGCTATGGCTCTCTTGTCAAGAAGCTCGCGCAATGCCTGCACCTGCGGCAATATCAGACGTCCTGCGGGCGCCTGAGAGTCTATGGGGCACACCAGCACCACACGGTCGCCCTCCGATATCAGGTCGCCAAACAGAGACAGAGGGGCCGCCTTGCCAAGATGGACGGCTATGTGGTCGCAGAGCCTGTCTATGGGGTCGTGCAGGGGGTCGAAAGCAAAGCCGGCGGCGACGGAAGGGTGCCCGTCACGGGCGTTGACCACCGTCACTATGGGCAGCTCCACACGGCGGGCCTGCTCCATAAGCTCCCTCTCGGGGGCGCCTATCCCTTCGGCACCCGTCACCAGCAGACCCATATCACACTGCTCCATGGCAGAGAGCGTGGCGCGGCGACGCTTGCATCCTAACGGTGTGCTGTCGTCTATGCCGGCGGTGTCGACAAGCACCACGGCACCGACGCCCTTAAGTTCCACGGCACGACGCACAGGGTCGGTGGTGGTGCCGGCCGACGGCGACACTATAGACAGAGCTTCGCCGGCCAAGGCGTTCATAAAGGTGCTTTTGCCGATGTTACAACGGCCTATTATAGCAATATGGGGTTTGGTCGACATAATATACCGTAATCAGAAGCCATGACAACGTGCCGCCACGGCAAAACAAATTAATCATGAAAGGCCACGTTGTCAATACAATGAAAGCCCTTACTTCAACTCTGTCGCCCTCGATACAGGCGTCACGTCGAGCGATGCGAAATCCTCTCTCAGATACTTGAAATAGCCCTGTATGGCTATCATGGCTGCATTGTCGGTGGTGTAGCTGCGTTTGGGCACAAACACTCGCCATCCTCTTTTCCGTCCCTCCCGTTCGACAGCCTGACGCAGCCCGGCATTGGCCGACACTCCGCCGGCGATGGCCACGTCGGTCACGCCCTCGGCCTTGACGGCCTTTATCAGCTTGGCCATGAGTATGTCGACGACGGTCTGGCGCAGAGAGGCGCACAGGTCGGCCTTGTGTTCGTCTATGAACGATGGGTTTTCACGCACCTTGTCGCGCAGGAAATAGAGAAACGATGTTTTAAGACCGCTGAAGCTGTAGTCGAGCCCCGGCACCGACGGCTTGGCAAACCTGAACGCCTTGGGGTCGCCCTCCTCGGCCAGATTGTCTATGACAGGCCCCCCGGGATAGGGCATGCCCATGACCTTGGCGCACTTGTCGAAAGCCTCTCCTGCGGCGTCGTCGATGGTCTGACCCAATACCTCCATCTCGAAATGGCTCTTGACCAGCACTATCATGGTGTGTCCGCCCGACACAAGCAGCGTTATGAACGGAAACGAGGGATGGGTCGACTCCACCCCCTCTTCGTCGATGAAGTGCACCATGATGTGACCCAGCAGATGGTTGCACTCTATGAGGGGTATGTTTTTAGACAGAGCCAGCCCCTTGGCAAAAGAGACCCCCACCAACAGCGACCCCAGCAGCCCCGGACCCCGGGTAAAGGCTATGGCGTCGAGCTGGTCGACCGTCACCGAGGCATCTTTCAGGGCCTTGTCTACCACCGGCACTATGTTTTGTTCGTGTGCTCGCGAGGCCAGCTCGGGCACCACCCCTCCCCACAAACGGTGCACCTGCTGAGAGGCGGTGACGTTCGACAATAGGGTGGTGTTGCGCACAACGGCACACGATGTGTCGTCACAAGATGATTCGATTGCCAAAATTGTTATTTCCATTGTGTAAAATTGTATTATTTTTGCATGGGGATTCACACTTCAAACGCCGTTTTATCCGTTATATGACAAGATAAAGCTATGTTTCCAAGCCATCCCCTGTGGGGGCCGCCACATCTCAGGCCGCATGCCTCAGTCCTGGCCGGCAGAAGGTGATGCAAGAGATGCTGCCGGGCCTTAAGGCGAGGCGTCGGAAAGGAGGACCGCGGAACCCAAAGAGCACACTTGCCTGCAAACAACCCTCTTCGAGGCGTAAAGATAACGAATTTAACCGAATGAAAAAATTTCTGCGAATAACGGCCGATGCGGTCGCCGCAATCATGCTTCTGGTCATGATGGTGCCGCTTTTTCTGTCGTTGCTTTTGCAGATAGGTCCGGTTCAGAACGCCATAGTGCACAAATTTTCAGACATAGCCACCCGCGTGGTGGCCACGCCTGTCACTATAGAGAGGGTAAACATAAGGTTTCCCTCTCATGCGGTGGTTGAGGGTTTCGTGGTACTCGACCCCATTGAGCGCGACACTCTGCTGGGGGTGCGGCGCATAGAGGCCGAGATAATGATAAGCCGGCTGCTATCCAAAAGGCTGGCTTTCGGCCTTGTCAAGGTAGAGGGTGGCGCCTTCTTGCTCAACAACGACCAAGAGGGCATGCTCAACCTCAAAAGGGTGATAGACAAGATTGTCAACCGCAACAAACCGCGTAACCCCAAACCTTTCCGCATGTCTATAGACCGCATAGAGGTCGACTCCTTCAACTTCGAGTTTCGCCGCCACGACGCCCGCAGTGTCGATTACGGCGTCAACTTCCAAGACATGCGCTTTTGCAACATACACACGCGCATAAACGACTTCTCTTTGGTGCGAGACACCATATCAATGAACATAGAGCGCATATCGCTCACCGAAAAAAGCGGTCTCAGGCTAAGACGCATAAGCGCCGACTCGCTCTATCTGTGTCCCTCGCTCATAAGGCTCGACAACGCCCGTTTCGACCTTGAAGGGCGCACCACGGGACGGATACGCCGATATGCCATGCACTTCAGGCAGTGGGCAATGGCCGACTATATCAACACCGTGCGCATGGAGGCCGACATAGAGCGGTCACAGATAGACTTCAAGACCATCTCTAAATTTACCGGACGTCATATACCGCAAACGGCCGTAGTGGAGTTTTCGGGCAGGGCGCAGGGCACGGTAGCCGACATGAGCGGTCACATAGAGCGCCTCGCCACGGGCGGAGCGACCGTAACGGATGCCTCGTTCTCGATGAAAGGTCTGCCCGATGTCAGAAACACCCTGTTTTCATTGGCGATGCCCCGTCTGAACATGCAGTCTGACGACATATACAACATCTTTGAAGACTTCACCGGCAAGCGCATGAAATATTCGCCTGTGATATCACGCATAGGACAGATTAACCTCAGCGCAGACTTCACTGGCACATTCACTGACTTTGAGAGCCACGGCCAGAGCATCACATCGTCAGGCGCCTTAGGATTCCGCCTGTCGGGCAACGCTGTCGGCAGGCAGACACGTCTTTTGGGACACGTTAACACCGACAACCTCGACATAGGTCGCATACTCTCTGTCAAGGGTGCCAAGGGGCTGACCATGAACGCCGACATAGACACCCGTCTGGGCGGAGACTCCATGCTGTTGCGCACCAAGGGAGTGATAGAGAGCTTCCTGGCGGGGGGGTACAACTATCACGACATCGTAATAGACGGCAACCTCGGCGACAAGGCCTTTCTGGGATATGTGGGGTGTGACGACCCCAACCTCGACTTCGACTTCAACGGTCTTATAGAGCTGTCAGAGGCGTTGCCGCGCTTCAATTTCGGGTTAGATGTGCGACGTGCCGACCTGGCTTTGCTGGGGCTCAACAAACGAGACTCCGTATCAAGGCTCTCGGGACGCATGGAGGCATCGGGTTACGGCAACGACATAGACAACCTTAACGGCAACATAAAGGTCAAGAACCTTGTCTATGTCAACCATACCGACACCATAGAGGCCGGACGCATATCGGTGTCCACACGCAACAACGATGAAAGCAAATACCTGAGTCTGACCTCCGATTTCGCCGACATAGAGCTTCAAGGCCGCCAGAGCTACCGCAGCATTATGGGCTATCTCAAAAACACGGTGCGCAAATATCTGCCAGCCCTTCAGGAGTCGGGCATGCAGGTGATAAGCGAGCGTCTGCCCTACGGACGCGGCGCGACCCCGCGACCCCGCGCAGATACGGCGGCAGCAGGCGACCCCAAGGCTATTGACAGCTATTATGTGGTGAGAATGAATGTCAAGAAAGCCAATAACGTGGCGGCAATATTCCTGCCCGGGCTGGCAATGGCCGAGGGTACATCACTGTCGTTTCTGTTCAACCCCGCGCTCAACAAATTCTCTCTCTCGCTAAGCTCTGACTACATAATGAAAGGGCGTAACATAGTGTCGGCACTCAACATAGACAGCCGCAACGACGCCGACTCCATATCGCTGTTCATGCGGGCGGGCGAGATTGTGGCCGGCAACTTCTATTTCCCCGACGTGTCGTTATTCGGCGGCATCAAAAACAACTCGGTGGGCTTCTACACACGGTTTGAAAACAAGGCCGACGGTTCGGCCGCATTCATAGGCTCACGCACCGACTTCAGCAACGACCCGCAGACAGGACGCACCCGTATGCGCATAGGCATACTGCCCGGATATGTGCGGCTCTCGGGTCAGACGTGGAACATACACAACTCGACAACCACCATCGACACCACCGGAATAAAGATAGACAACTTCATCATAGACAACGACAGGCAGAGCATACGGGCCCACGGCGTCATATCGCACCGCACGGAAGACACCCTGTCGGTGCGCATATCGCAGTTCGACATATCGCCGTTAAGCTCTTTTGTCGACACCCTCGGATATCGCCTCGGCGGCATAATGGACGGCGACATCAGGATATTAGGATTGCTCGACGAGGGTTTCTTTCTCTCAAACATCGACTTAAGGCAGATAAGCATAAACGACCATACCTATCCCGACGTATGCTTCACAAGCGTTTACGACGACCGCGGCCACGACATCAAATATGAGCTTACGGCAGCCGACTCGCTGCAACTGGTCACCGGTACCCTCAAACCGTCAGACAGAAGCTACCGCGCCTACATCAATCTGCCGGGGGTAGACCTCTCGGTGCTCTCGCCTATGCTTAGGGGCATATCGTCGGCAACATCGGGAGAGGCCGATGTGTCTCTGGTGCTGACCGACAAAGACAAATTTCCCTGTCTTAACGGCACTGTCACGGTGCACGACTTTTCAACCACCATCGACTTCACCAAGGTGCGCTACAGCGTCAGAGGCACAGCCACGGTCAAAGACAACATGGTGACGCTCAAAAACGGAATACTCACCGACGAGTTAGGCACCGAAGCCCCGATAGAGGCGTCGGTCACCCACACACGCTTCAAGAGGGCAAATTACCGCATACACGCATACCCCGACAACATGCTGTGCATGAACACCACCTCGCGCGACAACAGCCTGTTCTTCGGCCGCATATTCGCCTCGGGAGACATGGCGGTGGAGGGGCGCGGCAAGGCAGTGTCTATGGTAGTCAACGCCGTGACACAAGACCAGTCTACGTTCAACATGCCCCTGTCTGACAAGTCGACAATGACAGAGGCCGACTTCATATCTTTCGTAAAACCCAAGGCCGACGAGAGCCTGACCCGGAAGCTGATACGCGAACGCGACAAGAAACTGTCGACCAAAGGGGTGTTTGACATAAAGCTGAACATAGACGTGCGTCCCAATACATATGCCCAGATAGTGATAGACCCCACAATAGGCGACATAATAAAGGTGCGGGGCAGCGGACAGCTGGTAGTCAACGCACGTCCGTCGACCAAGGAGTTCACCATGTACGGAGGCTATGAGATAGAAGAGGGGGGATATCTGTTCACCCTGCGCAACCTTATCAACAAATATTTCAATATAGGTGCCGGCTCCAACATCAAGTGGACGGGCGATCCGCTGGGCGCCGACCTCGACATCACCGCCACATACAGGGTGAAGGCATCGCTGGCGCCACTGTTGGGAAGAAACGCCTCGACATCGTTCTCGCGACGGGCCGAGGTCGACTGCAACATACACCTTACCGGGCAGCTGCTCCACCCCGACGTCAAATTGGGCATTGTGGTGCCCAACGCCGATCCCGAGACCCAAAGTCTCATATCGAGCACCCTCAACACCGAAGAGGCCGTCTCGCTACAGCTCTTCTGGCTGCTTCTGGCCAACACCTTCTATGCCGACTCATCGTCGCAGGAAGAGAGCACCATCAACGTGGGACTGGCCAACAGCGCCGCCGTGACAGGACTGGAGTTTCTCTCTAACCAGATAGGCAACTGGATATCTAACGACAAGTTCAACTTAGGGTTCAACTACCGGCCCAAAGATGCCATGAGTAGTGACGAACTTGAGTTGAGCTTCTCGGCACCGCTGCTTAAAGACAAACTTTACCTTGACGCCGAAGGCAACGTCAATTTCAAAAACAATACCGCATACCTCAACGATGATGTGGGCAACCTGTCGGGAGACGCCTCCCTTACATGGATACTCGACAAATCGGGAGGCATACGCACCAAGGCTTTCACCCGTCAGATCAACACCTTCGACGAAAACCAAGGACTGCAAGAGAGCGGTGTGGGCGTCTATTACAAAGAGGACTTCAACCGCTTCGGCGACGTGGTGCGCAAATTCCGCAACCAGTGGGCCGACTACAAACAACGACGCACCCAACGTCAGAATGCCATCGACTCACTCGGACGCGCCGCATATCGAGACTCTGTGCGGACAGAACGCCGCAACGAACGGGAGGCGGCACGACGCTCGGAAGAGATTTTGAGAAAGGCCAGAATGAACCAATGACTCCTCTTTGCCCGTTATGTTTGTTTTGATATAATGCAGCTTGTGGTGAAACAACCATTCTCTTGATTTCCCTGTTTTGAATCTGCCAAAGTCTGATAACGGACATGACATGTAAGCGACACGGCATGCGAACGAACAGTCGTATGGCCGGAGTTTCCCGCTGTCGGTTACCGCGACTACGACTCGTACGGTACGTTGAACCTCGCGGGTGCGTACGGCTACTATTGGTCGTCAGTTACGTACACGTCTACTACTAACGGCGCGTACAGCCTGTGGTTCAATAGCAGTAATTTGGGTGTGAATTGGTACAGTAAGCAGAACGGTTTTAGCGTGCGTTGTGTCCGCTAAATATTAATACTTTGGTTCTTTGATTTCTTTGATTCTTACC
>JAIECQ010000065.1 GCA_029068395.1 Rikenellaceae bacterium | reverse complement strand
GTACGAAAGATAGGAGTAAAGGTGTTTCGACTCGGGTCTCACACCTTTACCCCTATCTTTCGTTTTTGGCCCTTGGAGTTGGTGCCTGAAAGGTATTCAATAGGGGGCATGACTCTCGGCGGAAAGGGTGCGGAAGCAAAGCAGCAAAATATAATAGCAGAGCGGCAAAGCATTACGGGCGGCGCGGAAGCATAGCAGCACAGCCGCAACCACCGGCACAGCGGAGAGCGGAACGGAGCCTGCGGAGGGCACAGCAAGAAAGTTATGTGCATCACTGCCGTGACTTATTCACCGCCCTACATATTATTCACCGATATGCGGCCCTCCGTGGGGAGAGGCTCCGGGCCGCTCGGGACTCGTTGCCTCGTCCCGGACACAAGGAATTTTGGTTTACGGCATACTTAGTAATGCCTGGCATGCAGCAAGCATAACAGCAGGGCGGCAACCATAAGCAGCACAGCCGAACCCCAGGCACAGCGGAGAGCGCCCCGGAGACTGCGGAGGGCACAGCATGAAAGTTATGTGCATCATTACCGTCACTAATTCACTATCATATATATTACTGTGCGGGGCTGCGGCCCTCCGTTGGGGGAGGCTCCGGGCCGCTCGGGCTTCGTTCCTCAGCCCGGGCACAAGGAATTTTTGGCTTACGGCATACTTCGTTATGCCGGTTATTAAGGAATAGTGTGCGGTTTTCGTTACACTCAGACCGCGGTGGGCCGGCGCTGGCGCCGGCCTCATCGGCGTGGAGGTCGATGGCGTGCTGATGGTCTGGCGTGGTGAGTGACAAAGATGTGCGGCACCTTGGGTTGGCCGGTACGTGCCTTTAGCATGAAGGAGCCACGGGCCGAGCCTGCGGAGGCAAGCGTGAAAGTGACGCGCATAACCGCCGTGACTTAGTCACTGCCTACAATTACTGAGCGAGGTTACGGGCCTCCGCGGGGGGAGGCGAGGCCCGTTGCGGCTCGTACCTCGCCGCCCTGTCGGGGCGGAAGCCATGCGGCGCGAAACAATGTTTGCGCAAAACTTGCTGAAACAAACCACTGCGATGCAAAAAACGCCCGCACAAAGTCATGTCAGGCGAAAGTTTGCGGCACTCAACACTACCCCGAGGGTTACCGTCTGCCTACTAACACAGAGTTTCAGAATCTCATAAACAGCAGTACCGTTAGTCGCGGAGGTGGATGGAGTTCATCCGATTATGGATATATCAAGTTCACCTCCGGCTCTAATTCCGTGGAGTTTCCCGCTGTCGGTTACCGTGACTACGACTCGTACGGTACGTTGTACTACGCGGGCACGAACGGAGGCTATTGGTCGTCAGTTGCGAGTGGTTCTAACCTCGCGTACGAGCTGAACTTCGGTAGCAGTTATTTGAACGTGGGTGGCACGTATAAGCAGCTCGGACAGAGCGTGCGTTGTGTCCGCTAAATATTAATACTTTGGTTCTTTGATTTCTTTGATTCTTCCCCGAGGGCTTGCCTAAGCGGCATAGTTGGGCCGGAGCCGGCTGGTGGTTCAGTTGTGCGTGCTTTTACTGTCCTGCTGTTATGCTTTACTGTCCTGCCGCTATGCTTTGCCGAACTTCTTCCGCATCCTTTCCGTCGAGAGTCATGGCCCCTGCCTAATATCTTTCAGGCACTCAGTCCAAGGGCCAAAAACGGATAATATGATAAAGGTGTGAGACGACAGTCGGAACACCTTTATCATATTATCCGTACTTCCGCCTTAGTTTGCCCTCAAACATATCAAAACGGGGTCCGCGACCCCTCCCCCGGAAGGGCCGCCGGAGGCAGTGCCAGCAAACCATCACCGCAGTGACGGGAAAGCATCACCGGCAGTGGCTGCAACACATTATCGCCCGTGAGGGTGATCGTTCGTTTGTTGTTTTGGCGACATGTTGAAAATATTTTATCTTTGTTTGATGGTGGTGGCAGGTTTTTGAGGCCTAATGTTGTGATATAGTGCTTTTTGCGTGTTGAATGGAGTGCCGGGACATCGTAATTGAATATGACAGGGATGATAAGAGAGGTCACGTTGAGGGATAAGACAGAACAGCTGTGCACCGACCGCGATTATATAGCCCTCAATGAGCTTTATCACCAGTTGGTCGATAAGTTCATGGAGCGTGGTTTTATGCCCTCGTCGCGATACGATGCGGTGCTTACGCCGTGCGACATCATGGTCGGAGAGCCTTACCGTTGCCGTTATGACATAAAGGTGATGTGCAGTCTTTCTCCGCTCGACGTGTCTGATGGCGAGAGGGCGCGAATGGCCGATGCATCGGTCTATTCGCTGATATAGTCGTTGGCTCTGCTCAGGGAGTCACCCGAGCTTTACGCCGTCTATAGACGAGATGGGGCGCTGCTGTTCGGCATGGATACGTTTGAGGCAGCCGGCGGACCGATAGACCACCTTATAGAAACCAAATATTCGACCTATCCCGATATATCGAGATGTTACGATGCCGTTAAAGCCTTGCGAGAAGGCAGGTTGTCACCGAGAGAGTGGTATAACGACGACAGCGGTTGCGATGCCGACAGGAGCCAGCGTCCCGATGTTGACGGCTGGTGTCCGATACACCATGCCGCCGCTGCTGGTGACATAGTGATGTTCAAGAAGCTGGCAGCTCACAGCCGACGTCTTTGCGACCGCATACGCGATGGACGCACGGTGCTCCATATAGCGGTGCAAAACATGAATCGTGACATTGTGCGTTACCTTGTCGAGGAGTTGGGTTTCGATGTCAACCTTCAGGAGCGCATGCGGTCAAAGAGTCCGCTGCACCGCGCCATTGATAACGACGATGTCGAGACTGTCGACTACCTTGTGTCTCACGGGGCCGATTATACCCGGTACTCACTGTCTCCGCTTTCGTATGCGATAGAACGCAAGAGCATACGCTCCATAAGATATTTCATCAATAACGGCATGATAGATGTCAACAGCCGCGATTCTTACGGAGAGGCGCCCCTGTCGTATGCCATCTCAGGGGGTGATATCGAGATAGTGCGTCTGCTCATAGTGTCAGGGGCCTCTCCTCTGTTGGTCGACGGTTCGGGTGTGCCGTTCGTTGAGTTGGCCGTAAGGAGCGGCAACCTCGATATCGTGCGCTCCATAGTGGAGTCGGCGTCGCTCTCGTTCGGCCTTCTGAAGCAGTTGCACGACTATGCCGTTGACAACTCTACACCGGAGGTGGCCACCTATCTGGCCGATATGTGCGCGGAGTCGACGGGGCGTCATGCCTATGGACGCATGGCCCGTATAGACGACATGCGTTCAGTCATCCCCTCTGTGGCCAAGGTTATAAACATTGATGCCGTGTCGGCCGCCACTGTTGTTAACGACTCCGGCGATGTGCGTCGTCATTTTGCCATGTGCGAGCTTGCCATGTTGCCAGAGCTGCTGACAGAGATAAAGAAGGGGCGTGTCGACATAGAGCGCCGTAACGAGTTTGGTTACACCTTGCTGCATGTGGCGTGCGACAAGGGCTACGAGCGCATTGTCGAGCAGCTGATAGCCTCGGGTGCCAATGTCAACGTGCGCGACAACACGGGCGGTGCGTTCTCGATGTTGTGGCGTCGTCGCGGCGAGACACCGTTGCACAGAGCCGCTGCCATAAACAGCGTCAGCATTGTGCGTATGTTGATAGATGCGGGCGCCAAGGTCAACTGTTACGACTATTACCATACCACGCCGCTCCATTTGGCGGCCCTTCACGGCAATTACCAGATGGTTCGTCTGTTGGTCGATGCGGGCGCCAAGGTGTCTGTGCGTGACGACGACGGCAACGAGCCTGTGCTCATGGCTGTCAGAAGCGGCGGTGTCGCCATAGTGGGATGCCTGCTCGATAACGGCGCCAATGTCAACACGGCTTCTAACAGCGGCGAGACCCCGTTACATAGGGCCACGCGATTGGGCGAGGTTGAAACGGCGCTCTTTCTGCTCAAACGAGGTGCCGACATAAACGTGCAGGACATAGGCTACAAAAGTCCGCTGCACATATCGGTAGAGAGGGGGCTGGAACGATTGGCCGGCGAATATGTGCGCTTGGGTGCCGACACAGAGGCGCTTGACGTGTTCGACAAGGCTCCCCGCCATTATGCCTCCAAGTAGGGCGACAAGAGGCTTTGCAGCTTGTTCAGACGATTGGACTGAGACGCCTTGGGCAGAGAGAAGGCAGCGCCTGCCGATAGCGGAATTGAAAAAGAGAGCCGCATAAAAGAGGGCAGACGGTGGCAATTTCTGAAAAAAAGTGAAAAACAGTCATAGGGAATATTTTTTTTGTTATTGTCTATATTGCTGTCAATCTGCCTTTTTCAATCTTTTGTGTATGATGGCTTGTAACCCTATTTACCATGGCGTTAACGGTAAAATCGTCGTTGTGTGCTTTGTGGAGTGAGATTGCGGGCTTTTTTTGTTATTTGGAAAATAAAATCGGACAAAAAGTGAATTATTGTAAAAAAGTGTTATCTTTGTGATGTTATTGCGTTATTGACGCACCTTACAGAAAAAGGTCTAGGGAAAGTTATTGCCTGTCAACTGAGGTGAGTTCAAATGC
>JAIECQ010000064.1 GCA_029068395.1 Rikenellaceae bacterium | reverse complement strand
CCGCTAAATATTACTACTTTGGTTCTTTCCTTTCTTTGATTCTTCCCCCCGGGCTTGCGTAAGCGGTGGGATTACGGGCCTCCGCGGGGAGGAGGGGCGTTGCGGGGGGTCACAGACCCTTGCGATAGCCTGCCGGAGCGGGGGCAAGTACATGGTGAACTTTGGCCGTGAGGCGTGAACCAGGCGGCGCTACCTTCGCCACCAAGCTGCCGTCACAGTGTAGTGGCACACGCGCCGACTCTCACGGTAAGTTCTACCAGTGGGGCATCAACGTGGCGTGGAATACCACAACTTCATCAGCTTCCGGCGCTACCCCCAGCGGTTCATGGAACACGTCGACTTACCCCGCTGATTGGAATAGCCACCCTTGCCCCGATGGTTACCGCCTGCCTACCGATGCAGAGTTTCAGTCTCTCATTAATAGCAGTACCGTCAGTCGCGGAGGAGGATGGAACTCATCCAATTATGGATATATCAAGTTCACCTCCGGCTCTAATTCCGTGGAGTTTCCCGCTGTCGGTATCCGCAACTACTCGGACGGTTCGTTGTACGGCGCGGGTGCGAGCGGGCGTTATTGGTCGTCAGTTGCGGATGGTGCTGGCTACGCGTACCACCTGTACTTCCGCAGCAGTGATTTGACCGTGGGCAGTGGCTACTCTAAGCGTGACGGTTTTAGCGTGCGTTGTGTCCGCTAAATATTAATACTTTGGTTCTTTGATTTCTTTGATTCTTACCCGAGGGGGCACAGCTCCCTTTTTAACAGTCTGCCGGTGCAGAAACCATATGGGACAAAAGCCTGCATAACTGCAAAACCTACCAAGCGCCCATGGGCAAATACTGCCGGGTCAAATACATTGCGACACGGTTCTGTATGACGCCATTCGCCTTAGCCGTAATAGCCGCGCACTATTTGATCTCGAAAAAGACAACCTTACGATTACCCCATGTGTCGGTGAGTGTCAGCCGGTGGCTTCCGCTGTCGGGCTTTAATGCCAGTTGATGGTCAGACGATGTGGTGCCGACAAATTCATCGTCAATATACCAGTATATCACAGCATCGGGACGTGTGTGTGCCGCCTGCATGATTACGCTTTCGCGTTTGCCGTCGAAGTTGCGGGGCAGCGATATTACGGTGCCGTGCTCGGGATATATCACATCTAACTGTCGCTCTTTGTCATTGCCGCATCCGGGCTTTAGAGGAGGCATAGGACGGTAATCAATGTGATATTGCCGGTAAAAATGCTCTTGTGCCGGGGGCAGCACAAACCATGACGACTCGACCATGCGGTCTATCTGCTCGCACGAGCTGTCGACACGCCAGCGGCCGTCCTGCGACAGATGCACTCTCTTGTGATATGGGCACAAAGGGGTATTGATGGCGGCGCGCGGTATCGCCACGCTGTCGGTCACCGGACACAATGGAGAAGCTCTATGTCCGCTTTGGGGACACACCTCGGCCATCTCCATGTCGTCAACGGGCGGGTCAAACCACTCCGAACCAGGCAACAGAGAGAAGAGGTCGAAGAGTATGGGTCCGGCATACGATACGCCGGTAAGGCCTGGACGACCCTCTCCCGAGGCGTTGCCTACCCACACGCCCACCACATAACGCGATGTCAGACCCACAGCCCATGCGTCACGTCCTCCGTGGCTGGTGCCGGTCTTCCATGCCACCCTCTTCATGCTTGAGAACTGTTGCCATTCGGCCTCTTCCTCGGGTCTGCTGAGCGCCGACATAGACTCAAGGGTCAGCCATATAGACGACGCCGAAAGCACGGCAGGCTCGTCTGTGAGCCTGTTGTCGAGGGGGTCGAGCAGGGTGCTGCCTGCCGGCGAGAGGGTCAGAGGGCGGATGTCGCCGCGATAGTAGCGTCCGTTGTAGTGGTTGAAGTGGGCGAGGGTACGACCCATCGAGGCATACATGCCGCAGATGTCCCACAGGGTGCACTCGGCACCGCCCAGTATTATCGACGCGCCGTAATGGCTCTCATTGAAACGCAGGGTGGTCATGCCCAAAGAGTCGAGCAGCTCCATGAAACGGCCCGTGTTGTACATTGACAACATGCGCACCAAAGGCACGTTGAGCGACCTTGTGACAGCTACAGAGGCGGGCACGGCGCCGTAATAGGTGCGGTTATAGTTCTGCGGAGAAAAGCCTCCGAGCCTTAGAGGAGTGTCGGCCACCAGCGCTCCCGGGGTTATCAGTCCGTCGTTGAGCATTCCGGCATAAAGGAACGGCTTCAGTATGCTGCCCGAGCTTCTGCCCGATGTTATTATGTCGACGGCATGTCCGTGCGAGCTGCCCTCATCATACGAGACATTGCCCACGTATGCCAGCACGCGTCCCGTCTCCACCTCGGCGATGAGGGCGGCGGCGTTGAATATGCGGTTGGACGAGGCGTATGTGGCGGCATAACTGTCAACCCTGTCGCTGGCGAGACGTTGCAGCCTCTCGTCGAGCGACGATATCACGCGGCGGCCTCTGCTGTCGGCCATAAGGCGCTCTATAAGGTGGGGGGCGGCATCGGGCAGAGGCACGGGCGCGTCGGGCAGAGGCTCCTGCATGGCAAGGTCGCACTCTATGGTGTCGATAACGCCGCGCTCGGCAAGACGCATCAGCAGCTGGTCGCGTTTGTGCTTGAGCTGCCTGCGGTTACGTCCCGGATGTATGAGCGATGGCGAGTTGGGCAAGACGGCGAGTGTCGCGCTCTCGGCCCACGACAGCTCGGCAGAGGGACGTCCGAAATAGCGCCACGATGCCGTTTCCAACCCCACCACATTACCCCCGAACGGCGCGTGCGACGCATATAGGGCCAAAATCTGCTCTTTGGAGTAGAGGCACTCGATGAATAACGCACCGAAGGCTTCAACCGCCTTGCGTCCTATGTTACGGCTTCCGTTGCCGAGGGCCTGACGGGCCAGCTGCATGGTTATGGTGCTGCCGCCGCTTACCACGCGTCCGCCAGTGATGTTCAGCCTTAAGGCGCGTGCCACGGCAAGGGGGTCGATGCCTGGATGGGAGTAAAAACGCTTGTCTTCGTATGTCAGAATGGCTTTCTTAAAACGGTCGGGCACACTGTCTGAGGCGGGGAAACGCCACTGTCCGTCTGTTGCGATGCGCGCCCCGAGCAGAACGCTGTCGGCCGAGTAAAGCAGGGTTGAGTAAGGAACGTCAAACAACGGTCTCGGCATCACAATACACATGACGCCAAACCACAGGACAACAACACCTGCCGTCCACATCAACACTCTTTTAACGCGTTTGCCAACCATTGTCTTTTTGAAAAGATTATGATCTTTAATGACACACCGACACTACCCGATAAAATATGAACCGACCGTACGATGAAGTCGTAAACGGTCGATTCGGTATTGGTCGCATATCGGAACGGGACTATCGTCTCTCTCCGGCATAGAGCCTGTCGAGCGTCTCTTGCACCTTGTCAGACTCTAAATATTCGTCATAGGTCATGTATTTGTCTATCATGCCGTAAGGTGTTATCTCTATTATTCTGTCAGCCACAGTGTTGATAAACTCATGGTCGTGGCAGTTCATCAGGATATTGCCCTTGAAGCCGGTAAGGCTGTTGTTGAAAGCCTGTATGCTTTCAAGGTCGAGGTGGTTGGTGGGCGAGTCGACAATAAGGGTGTTGGAACACTCTATCATCATGCGTGCTATCATCATGCGCATCTTTTCGCCACCCGAGAGCACCTTTACCTGTTTGTATATCTCTTCGCCGCTGAAGAGCATCTTGCCCAGATATCCGCGCAGGAACAGCTCTGAGGTGTCAGGCGAGTATTGGGCCAACCAGTCGACTATGTTGAGCTCGCTATCGAAGAAAGCATCGTTGTTCAATGGCAGATATGAGTGTTTTATGGTCACGCCCCACTCTATCATGCCGCTGTCGGGCTCTGACACCCCTGCCAACACATCCAACAGGGCTGTCACCGCGCGCGGCTCCCGCGACAGGAAGATTATCTTGTCTCCCTTTTCGACAGTGAACGATATATTGGAAAACAACGTCTCTCCGCCAATGGTCTTAGACAGTCCGTCGACCGACAATATCTTGGTGCCGGCCTCGCGCTCGGGAGTGAATATTATGCCCGGATATTTGCGCAACGAGGGTTTGATCTCCTCGACATTGAGCTTTTCGAGCATCTTTTTGCGGCTGGTGGTCTGCTTTGATTTAGCCACATTGGCGCTGAAACGGGCAATAAACTCCATAAGTTCCTTGCGTTTCTCTTCTGCCTTTTTGTTTTGTTGCGCCTGTTGACGCAGGGCCAGCTGGCTCGACTGATACCAGTACGAGTAATTGCCCGAGAAGAGGTTGATGTCGTTATAGTCTATGTCGACAATATGTGTCGACACCGAGTCGAGGAAGTGACGGTCGTGCGACACCACAAGCACGGTGTTTTCAAACTGCGCCAAATAATCTTCCAGCCACATTATGGTTTTGATGTCGAGGTCGTTGGTAGGCTCGTCAAGCAGCAGGTTGTCGGGCTTGCCGAAGAGGGCCTGCGCCAGCAACACACGCACCTTCTCTTTGGGGTTGAGCTCGCCCATGAGGCGGTGGTGAAGATCCTCTTTAACACCCAGACCGCTGAGCAGATTGGCCGCATCGCTCTCGGCATTCCAGCCGTCCATCTCGGCAAATTTCTCTTCCAGCTCACCGGCCCTTATGCCGTCCTCTTCGGAAAAATCTTCTTTGGCATATATCGCGTTTTTCTCCTGCATTATGTCCCACAGAGGGCGGTGACCCATAAGCACCGTGTCTAACACGGTGTTGGCGTCATATTCGAAGTGGTTCTGGCGAAGCACCGACAGACGCTCTCCCGGTCCAAACGTCACCGAACCGCGCGAAGGCTCGATATCGCCGCTCAAAGCGCGCAGAAAGGTAGACTTACCGGCACCGTTGGCTCCTATTATGCCGTAACAGTTGCCAGGCGTGAACTTCATGTTGACATCCTTGAAGAGCACCCGTTTGCCGAACTGCACCTCTAAATTAGATACTGTAATCATTCCTCTTGTTTTGTGATACGATGCAAAGATAGTCTTTTTTAACGGGGTCGCAAAATCTACACACTACCATGCCCGGGAAATGCACATAGGTACCGCCTTTGATTTGCGGGAACTGCCGTTTTGTATTGCTGAAACTGCCTCCGGCGGCCCTTCCGGGGGAGGGGTCACAGACCCCGTTTTGATATTTTTGAGGAACAACTAAGAACATAAGTACGAAAGATATGGATAAAGGCGTTCGACTATCGTCTCACACCTTTATCCATGTCTTTCGTTTTTGGCCCTGGGGGTTTGTGCCTGAATGATATTCAACAGGGGCATGACGCTCGCGGAAAGGGTGCGGAAGAAGTTCTGCAAAGCATAACAGCAGAGAGGCAAAGCACACACAAACGAACCACGGCCCGCACAGCAACCTGTCCACAACCCCTACGCAATCCCTCGGGTAAGAATCAAAGAAATCAAAGAACCAAAGAATTAATCATTGGCGGACACAACGCACGCTACGACCGTTACGCTTATTGGGGCCATTGAGCACGCGCAAATCACTGCTGCTGAACCTCAGGTAGTACGCGTTGTTAGTATTAGACGTGTACGTAACTGACGACCAATAGTAGCCGTTCTGACCCGCGTGGTACAACGTACCGGACGAGTCGATATTGCGCCAACCGACAGCGGGAAACTCCAATTTCTTAGACGAGTCTGTCTTTAATGTAAATGTAATATATCCGTAATCAGAAGAAGACCATCCACCGCCGTTTGTGCGTGTGCAATTATCTATCAGACTCTGATACTCTGTATTGGTTGGCAGACGGTAACCGTCGGGGCATGGATGAGTATTCCAGTTGCTGGGATAAGTCGACGTGTTCCATGAACCACTTGATGTAGCACCCGCGGCCGACGACCCTGTGGTATTCCACGCCACATTGATGCCCCACTGGTAGAACTTGCCGTGTGATTCTGAACGGATACCGCTACACTCAGAGGGCAGCTTGGTTGCGAAGGTAGCGCCGCCAGAGGCCTGTGGCCTGTGCGTGGTTGTTTGTTTAGACAGAGATTTGCAACTCATGGTTTTGGCCATCAGTGGTTTTGCACCGGCAGGGCGGCGAGGTACGAGCCGCAACGGGCCGACCCTCCCCCCCCGCGGAGGCCCGTAATCCCGCCAAGTAATTACAGGCAGTGACTAAGTCGCGGCGGTTATGCGCGTCACTTTCATGCTTTGCCCCCGCAGGCTCGGCCCGTGGCTCCTTCATGCTAAAGGTACGTACCGGCCAACCCAAGGTGCCGCACGTCTTTGTCACTCACCACGCCAAAGCATCATCACGTCCTCAACCTCCACGCCGATGAGGCTGGCGCTGGCGCCGGCCCAACTATGCCGTTTACGCAAACCCTCAGGGAAGAATCAAAGGAATCAAAGAACCAAAGTATTAATATTTAGCGGACACAACGCACGCTAAAACCGTACTGCTTATTGTCGTAGTTCACGGGCAAACTACCGCTATTGAAGTACAGGCGGTACGCGTAGTTAGAATCGTACGCAACTGACGACGACCAATAGTGGCCCTCGCGACCCGCGTACTGCAACGAACCGGACAAGTCGCGGCGGTAACCGACAGCGGGAAACTCCACGTAATTAGAAGGGGTTGTTATTGGTTGGCGGTAGAGTTTAGGGGGTAGTAGTTTTGGTTTTAGGAAGCTTTGCCAGACATGCTTTACTCCGCATGGCTTCCGCACCGGCAGAGCGGTCTGAGTGTAACGAAACCGCACACTATTCCTTATGCCCAGCATAACGAAGTATGCCGTAAACAAAAATTCCTTATGAGCGGGACGAGGCAACGAGTCCCGAGCGGCCCGGAGCCTCCGCCCAACGGAGGGCCGCATATCGGTGCATAATATGTATGGCGGTGAATTAGTCACGGCGGTGATGCTCATGACTTTCTTGCTGTGCCCTCCGCAGGCCCCGGGTCGCTCTCCGCTGTACCTGTGGTTGCGGCAATGCTGCTTATGGTTGCCGCGCTACCCTATTGTACTTTGCTACGCTGCTGCTTATGGTTGCTGCTCTGCTGTTATTGTTCCTGCTTTGTTTCCGCACTCTTTCCGTCGAGAGTCATGGCCCCTGTTGAATATCCTTCAGGCACCAACCCCAAGGGCCAAAAACAGCTATCCCATAAATGTGTGAGACGCATGTCGAAACACATTTATGGGATAGCTGTACTTATTATCCGCTTAGTTGTTCCTCAAACATATCAAAACGGGGTCCGTGACCCCTCCCCCGGAAGGGCCGCCGGAGGCAGTGCCAGCAATACAAAACCGCAGTGCCAGTAAACCATCATCCGCAGTGAAAGCAAGCCAATTCCGGCGCGGTGAGCATAGCGGCTATTTGTCGGCGATGTTACGCACGCGCAATCCCTGGAACTCGTGTGAGCCGGTACCTGCGGGTATGAGGTGACCGCAGATGACGTTCTCTTTGAGTTTCTCAAGCGGGTCGACCTTGCCGAATATGGCGGCTTCGTTGAGCACCTTGGTGGTCTCCTGGAACGATGCTGCCGACATGAAGCTGCTGGTCTGCAAGGCGGCGCGTGTGATACCCTGAAGCACCTGGTTAGATGTTGCAGGTATAGCATCGCGCACCTCGACCAGACGGAGGTCTTTGCGTTTGAGCACTGAGTTTTCGTCACGCAGACGGCGCACATTGACTATCTGACCGGGACGCAGCTCGGTAGAGTCACCGGCGTCGGTGACCACCTTCTTGTCGAAGATCTCGTCGTTGACAGCCATGAAGTCCCACTTGTCGACAATCTGCTCCTGAAGGAAACGGGTGTCGCCCGGGTCTTCTATCTTGACCTTGTTCATCATCTGACGGACGATGATCTCGAAGTGCTTGTCGTTGATCTTCACGCCCTGCATGCGATATACCTCCTGTATCTCGTTGACGATATACTCCTGCACCTTGGTGGGACCCTGTATGGCCAATATGTCGGCCGGGGTGATGGCACCGTCAGAGAGGGGCATGCCGGCCTTGACATAGTCGTTCTCCTGCACCAAAATCTGGCGTGAGAGCGGCACGAGGTATTTGACCACCTCGCCGAGCTTGCTGGTGACGATAATCTCGCGGTTGCCTCGCTTGATTTTACCGAACGACACCTCACCGTCTATCTCAGAGACCACAGCGGGGTTGGACGGGTTGCGGGCCTCGAACAGCTCGGTGACGCGTGGCAGACCGCCCGTGATGTCACCCGCCTTACCGACGGCACGCGGTATCTTGATAAGGATATCGCCGGCCAAGACGTCGCTGTCTTCCTTGACCACGATGTGAGCGCCCACGGGAAGGTTGTACTGCTTCTGCTCGGCACCCTCGTTGTCGAGGATCTTGATGACGGGGTTTTTGGTCTTGTCGCGCGACTCTATGATGACCTTCTCGCGGAAGCCGGTCTGCTCGTCGGCCTCCTCGCGATAGGTGACACCGTCGATAACGCTGTCGAAGGTGACCTTACCGTCATATTCAGATATGATGACGGCGTTGTACTGATCCCACTCGCAAACCACGTCACCCTTGCTTACATGGGCACCGTTCTCGACGAAGAGTATAGAGCCGTATGGCAGGTTGTGGTTATAGAGCGTTATACCCGTGTTTTCATCGACGATGCGGAGCTCGGAAAGACGGCTGATGACAATATCGGCGCGGTTGCCGTTCTCGTCGGTCTTGTGCACGATCTTAAGGTCGTCTATCTCTATGCGTCCGTCGTAACGGGTTACCACCTTGTTGTCGGTGGCCACACCGCCGGCCACACCGCCGACGTGGAAGGTACGCAGGGTAAGCTGTGTACCCGGCTCGCCGATAGACTGCGCCGCTATCACGCCGACCACCTCGCCGTGCTGTACAAGGCGACCCGTGGCCAGGTTGCGACCGTAACATTTGGCGCACACGCCCTTCTTAGACTCGCAGGTGAGCACCGAACGTATCTCTACCTGCTCGATGGGCGACTCCTCTATCTTGGCAGCCACCTCTTCGTTAATCTCGTCGCCGGCAGCCACTATAAGCTCACCGGTGATGGGGTGAATGACATCCTGCAACGACGTGCGGCCCAATATGCGCTCATAAAGCGTCTCGACCACATCTTCGTTGCGTTTGATGGCCGTTGCCGACAGACCGCGCAGAGTGCCGCAGTCGTTCTCTGAGATGATGACATCCTGCGCCACGTCAACCAGTCGACGGGTAAGGTAACCGGCGTCGGCGGTCTTAAGCGCCGTATCGGCAAGACCCTTGCGCGCACCGTGGGTTGATATGAAGTACTCGAGCACCGACAGACCCTCCTTGAAGTTGGAGAGGATGGGGTTTTCGATGATCTGCGCACCCTCGGCACCCGACTTCTGGGGCTTGGCCATAAGACCACGCATACCCGAGAGCTGACGTATCTGCTCCTTAGAACCGCGGGCACCCGAGTCGAGCATCATGTAGACGGGATTGAAACCCTGGTCGTCTTCGGCCAGCTGCTTGAGCACCGTCTGGGTGAGCTTGGAGTTGGTGTGCGTCCATATGTCGATGATCTGGTTGTAACGCTCGTTGTTGGTGATGAGACCCATGCCGTAACTGTCGAGCACCTCTTCCACCTGGGCATAACCGTCGGCCACGAGAGCCTCTTTCTCTTTGGGCACGATGACGGCGTCGAGGTTGAACGACAGACCGCCCTTGAAGGCCATGCGGTAACCGAGGCTCTTGATGTCGTCGAGGAACTGCGCCGTGCGGGCGGCTCCCGAACGTTTCATCACAAAGCCGATGATGTCACGCAGTGACTTCTTGGTCAGCAGCTCGTTGATGTAGCCGGCCTCTTCGGGCACGTAACGGTTAAACAATATTCGGCCCACCGTGGTCTCGACAAGCTCTGAGCGACCCTCCGCGTTTTTCATGCGCAGCTTGACGACGGCATGAAGGTCGGCCCTGCCCTCGTTATAGGCTATGATGGTCTCTTCGGGCGAATAGAACACCAGGCCCTCGCCCTTGACGCCCTTGCGGGGCTTGGTGATGTAATAGAGACCGAGCACCATGTCCTGCGAGGGGACGGTGATGGGGGCGCCGTTGGCGGGGTTGAGAATGTTATGCGCGCCGAGCATCAGAAGCTGGGCCTCGAGTATGGCCGCATTGCCCAACGGCAGGTGCACAGCCATCTGGTCACCGTCGAAGTCGGCGTTGAATGCCGTACATGAAAGCGGGTGCAGCTGCAATGCCTTGCCCTCTATCAGCTTGGGCTGGAACGCCTGAATACCGAGCCTGTGAAGGGTCGGGGCACGGTTCATGAGCACCGGGTGACCCTTGATGACATTCTCCAAAATATCCCACACAACCGAATCGCGGCGGTCTATTATCTTCTTGGCCGACTTGACGGTCTTGACGATGCCGCGCTCTATGAGCTTGCGTATGATGAAGGGCTTGTAAAGCTCGGCAGCCATGTCTTTGGGGATACCCATCTCGTGCATCTTAAGCTCGGGACCCACCACAATGACCGAACGGGCCGAGTAGTCGACACGCTTACCCAACAGGTTTTGACGGAAGCGTCCCTGCTTGCCTTTCAGACTGTCTGACAGCGACTTAAGGGGACGATTAGACTCGGTCTTGACAGCGTTTGACTTGCGTGAGTTGTCGAACAGAGAGTCGACAGCCTCCTGCAACATACGTTTCTCGTTACGCAGAATCACCTCGGGGGCGTTGATCTCTATCAACCGTTTGAGGCGGTTGTTACGTATGATGACGCGACGATAGAGGTCGTTGAGGTCGGAGGTGGCAAAACGGCCGCCGTCCAACGGCACGAGGGGTCGCAACTCGGGAGGTATGACAGGTATCACCTTCAAGACCATCCACTCCGGCTTGTTTATCTCTCTCGACTCACGGAAGGCCTCCACCACGTTGAGCCTCTTGAGGGCCTCGCTCTTGCGTTGCTGCGAGGTCTCGGTGCCCGCCTTGTGACGAAGCGAGTATGACAACTCGTCGAGGTCGACACGCTGAAGCAGCATATAGACGGCCTCGGCACCCATAAGGGCGATGAACTTGTTGGGGTCGTCGTCAGAGAGCTGCTGGTTACCCTTGGGCAACATAGCCAGAATGTCGAGATATTCTTTCTCGGTAAGCAGGTCGAGGTCGTGAACACCCTCTGCCGCACCCGCCTGAACGACGATGTAACGCTCGTAATAGATGACCATCTCGAGCTTCTTGGTGGGCACGCCTATAAGGTAACCGATCTTGTTGGGCAACGAACGGAAATACCATATATGAACCACCGGCACAACAAGCGATATGTGACCCGTGCGCTCTCTGCGCACCTTTTTCTCGGTCACCTCAACGCCGCAACGGTCGCACACTATGCCCTTGTAACGGATGCGTTTGTACTTGCCGCAATGACACTCGTAATCCTTAACCGGACCGAATATCCTCTCGCAGAAGAGACCGTCACGCTCGGGCTTGTATGTACGATAGTTAATGGTCTCGGGTTTGAGCACCTCCCCGCTTGAGGCTTCAAGAATCTCCTCGGGCGATGCCAGACCTATTCTGATCTTGGAGAAACCGCCATTAACCTTATTTTCTTTTTTCAATGCCATGATAAGCTAAATGTTTTTGCCTGAAAAATAAAATACTTAGTCGAGTTTGATACTCAAAGCCAAACCGCGAAGCTCATGAAGCAACACGTTGAGCGACTCGGGTATGCCCGCGGGCGGCAGGTTGTCGCCCTTGACGATGGCCTCGTATGCCTTGGCACGCCCCATAACGTCGTCTGACTTGATTGTAAGTATCTCCTGAAGGATGTTAGAGGCACCGAACGCCTCAAGCGCCCACACCTCCATCTCACCGAAGCGCTGACCGCCGAACTGAGCCTTACCGCCCAGAGGCTGCTGCGTGATGAGCGAGTAGGGACCTATCGAGCGGGCGTGCATCTTGTCGTCGACCATGTGACCCAGTTTGAGCATGTAAACCACACCCACAGTGGCGGGCTGATGGAAACGCTCGCCCGTGCCGCCGTCGTAAAGATAGGTGCGGCCGCTGCGGGGTATGCCTGCCTTGGCCGCATACTCGTTGATCTGCTCCAAAGAGGCGCCGTCGAAGATGGGTGTGGCAAACTTAAGGCCGAGGTTGCGGCCTGCCCATCCCAACACAGTTTCGTAAATCTGACCCAGGTTCATACGCGAGGGCACACCCAACGGGTTAAGCACTATGTCGACGATAGAACCGTCCTCAAGGAAGGGCATATCCTCGTCGCGGACAACGCGGGCAACGATACCCTTGTTACCGTGACGACCGGCCATCTTGTCACCCACGCGCAGCTTGCGTTTCTTGGCTACATATACCTTGGCCAGCTGTATGATGCCCGAGGGCAACTCGTCGCCGTTAGATATGTTGTGCTTTTCGCGCTTAAGGTGGGCGTCAAGCTCCTTATACTTGACGATATAGTTGTTGATAAGACGCCCTATAAGCTCGCTCTTCTTCTTGTCAGACACCCACTTGGTGGGGTTGACAGAGAGGTAATCGACACCCAGAAGCATCTTTTCAGAGAATACCGTGCCGGCAGGGTAAAGCTCCGTGCCCAGGTAATCGGTGATTGCATGGGACTGAGCGCCGCCCACCAGAGTCATAAGCTTGCCCACCAATATCTTCATAAGCTCTTCGACACCTGCCTGGAACTGGGCGTCCACACGCTCAAGAAGGCTCTTCTCGGCCTGTTTGACCTTCTTGGAGTCTTTATTGGCGCGGCTGAACAATTTCTTGTCTATCACAACACCGTGCAGCGAGGGCGAGGCCTTCAACGAGGCGTCTTTCACGTCGCCGGCCTTGTCGCCGAAGATGGCGCGCAGGAGCTTCTCCTCGGCCGAGGGGTCGCTCTCGCCCTTGGGGGTGATCTTACCCACCAGTATGTCGCCGGGACCCACAATGGCACCTATGCGTATGATACCGTTGTCGTCGAGGTCGCGGGTGGCGTCCTCGCTGACGTTGGGTATGTCTGAGGTAAGCTCCTCCATACCGCGCTTGGTATCGCGCACCTCCATTATATACTCCTCGACATGCACCGAGGTGTAGACATCGTCGCGCACAAGACGCTCAGATATCACGATGGCATCCTCGAAGTTGTAACCCTGCCAGGGCATGAAGGCCACCTTAAGGTTGCGTCCCAAGGCCAGCTCGCCGTTCTCGGTGGAGTAACCCTGCGTCATTATCTGGCCCTTGACCAGCTTGTCGCCCTTGCGAACGATAGGTTTGAGGGTGATGGAGGTGTTCTGGTTGGTCTTGCGATACTTGGGCAGGTTATATACCGTCACCTCGGGGTCGAAGCTTACGAAGCGCTCCTCTTCGGTGACGTCATATCTGACATGTATCTGAGTGGCGTCTGAGAATACCACCTCGCCTTCACGCTCGGCCACTATCTGAACGCGGCTGTCGCGTATCACGTCGCCCTCTAAGCCGGTACCTACAATGGGAGCCTCGCACTTGATGAGAGGCACGGCCTGACGCATCATGTTGGAACCCATGAGCGCACGGTTGGCGTCGTCATGCTCAAGGAAGGGGATAAGCGATGCGGCGATAGAGGCTATCTGGTTGGGAGCCACATCCATCATCTGCACCTCTTGGGCAGACACCGTGGGGAAGTCGCTGTCTAAGCGGGCCTTTATGGCGTTAGGCTCCAAGAAGTTGCCATCCTTGTCGATAGAGGCGCTGGCCTGCGCTATCACAAGGCCCTCCTCTTCTTCGGCCGACAGGTAGACGATGCCCGAAGGACTCATGTCTACCTTGCCGTCGACAACACGGCGATAGGGGGTCTCTATAAAGCCCATGTCGCTGACCTTGGCATAGACGCACATAGACGATATAAGACCGATATTGGGACCCTCAGGCGTCTCGATGGGACAGAGACGGCCGTAGTGGGTGTAATGGACGTCACGCACCTCGAAGCCGGCACGCTCGCGCGAGAGACCGCCGGGACCCAACGCCGACATACGACGCTTGTGGGTCATCTCGGCCAACGGGTTGGTCTGGTCCATGAACTGCGAGAGCTGGTTGGTGCCGAAGAACGAGTTGATGACAGACGACAGAGTCTTGGCGTTGATGAGGTCGACAGGTGTGAAGACCTCGTTGTCACGCACGTTCATACGCTCACGTATGGTGCGGGCCATGCGGGCAAAACCGACAGAGAACTGGTTGGCCAGCTGCTCGCCCACCGTGCGCACACGACGGTTGCTCAGGTGGTCGATATCGTCAACATCGGTCTTCGAGTTGATGAGGTTGATAAGATATTTGATGATCGATATCATGTCCTCTTTGGTAAGGACGCGTATCGACGGGTCGATGTCGTTGTCGAGCTTCTTGTTGAGCCTGTAACGGCCCACCTCTCCCAGGTCGTAACGCTTGTCTGAGAAGAAGAGCTTGTCGATAACGTCACGCGCCGTGGCCTCGTCGGGCGGCTCGGAGTTACGCAACTGCCTGTATATGTAAACCACCGCCTCTTTCTCAGAGTTGCAGGGGTCTTTCTGTAACGTGTTGGATACAATGGTGTAGTCGGCACTGTTCTGGCCGTCTTTATAAACGAGTATAGACTTGGCGCCCGAGTCGAGTATCGCATCTATATGCTCCTCTTCGAGTATAACCTCACGCTCTATGAGAACGTCGTTACGCTCTATGGATACAACCTCGCCGGTGTCCTCGTCGACAAAATCCTCAACCCAGCTCTTCAATACGCGGGCTGCCAGTTTCCGGCCTATGACCTTCTTCAGATTAGACTTGTTGACCTTAACCTCGTCGGCCAAATCGAAAATCGCAAGTATCATGCTGTCGCTCTCGAAGCCTATCGCACGCAACAGGGTGGTCACGGGAAGCTTCTTCTTGCGGTCGATGTAGGCATACATCACGTTGTTGATGTCGGTGGCAAACTCTATCCACGAACCCTTGAACGGTATTATGCGCGCAGAATAGAGCTTGGTGCCGTTGGAGTGCACGCTCTGGCCGAAGAACACACCGGGCGAACGGTGAAGCTGCGACACAATGACACGCTCGGCGCCGTTGATGACAAACGTACCGCGAGAGGTCATATAGGGAACCATGCCGAAATAGACATCCTGTACAACTGTATCGAAATCTTCGTGCTCCGGGTCGGTACAGTAAAGTTTCAGTTTGGCCTTCAGGGGCACACTGTATGTGAGACCACGCTCCAAACACTCCTCGATGGTGTAACGGGGAGGATCGACATAATAATCGATAAATTCGAGCACGAAGTTATTGCGAGTGTCGGTGATTGGGAAATTCTCCAAAAAGACCTTGTACAACCCCTCGTTCAAACGATTCTCGGGGGTCGTGTCAAGCTGAAAAAAATCATGGAATGATTTGAGCTGAATCTCAAGAAAGTCGGGATAGGGCATCCGATTGCTTATCGATGAGAAGCTCACTCGTTGATTGGTTGTATTAGACATTATATCCAAGATTTGTTGAAGTTTCTTTTGTTTTTTGCCGTCGAAACACGGCATATCGGGCCTGTAAAAAACTGATATACTTGCAGTTAGCAGTCATCTAAAAACCCGACGACTTGGAGCAATTCATTTAAGACAAGAAAAAGGCATAGAGACTATTTTCATAGACTCTATACCTGTTTATTGAGGAAAAGACGGGGAAAAGGTCTCTCCCCGACCATCCTGCAAGGAGAAATTTACTTAACTTCAACTTCAGCGCCTGCCTCTTCGAGTTGAGCCTTAAGATGCTCAGCCTCCTCTTTGGCAACACCTTCCTTAAGGGTTTTGGGAGCACCGTCAACCAAATCTTTAGCCTCTTTAAGACCAAGGCCGGTAAGCTCTTTAACAACTTTAACGACCTGAAGTTTGGCAGCACCGGCCGATTTAAGAATCACGTCGAATGATGTCTTTTCAGCGGCTGCTTCTGCACCACCTGCAACAGGTGCCGCAACTGCAACAGCTGCCGCAGCGGGCTCAATACCATACTCCTCTTTAAGGATGGAAGCGAGTTCGTTTACTTCTTTAACTGTCAAGTTTACCAACTCCTCAGCGATTTTCTTAACATCTGCCATTTTATTGTCTGTTTTAATGTTTTCAAAAATGTTTATTTGCCTTTTCAAGGCGTTCTTTCTTGTTTTTAGCGGCTACTGCCGCCACTCTTTTTTTAAGACCTTAAAACCGCCTTTATCGCTATTGCGGCCTTATAGTCTTTTGCCTTCAGATCAAAAACACCGGCAGGTGACTCTATTAGCCTGCTGACCGTGTCAGCGCCATATTTACAAACCTTTAACCCTGTTTCGCCTTATCTACTCGCCTGCATGCTTTAATGCAAAGCATCGCATCAAATCAGGCCATTGTAACGGAGGTACCTTGCAGGCAGTCTCCATGTCAGAGAAGGAGTGTCTCACCTTATCAGCAGTGCTGAAGCCTTCACCCTCTGTCTATCAGGCATGGCGGCTTTTATCTTATGCTGTCGCTTCAAACCGCGGCATCCAAACATATGCCATACCACAGATAAACATAACAAGCGGGCTTACGGCTGCTGTGATCCGATTTATCGCTCTCTGCGGCGTTACTCTGCCCTCTCTGAGAGAGTCTTGACCAAACCGGCAATCTTGCCACCGCTCGACTGAAGAGCAGAGATGACGTTCTTGGCCGGTGACTGAAGCAACGCAACGATGTCGCCGATAAGCTCTTCGCGAGACTTGATATTGACAAGCGTTTCGAGATTGTTGTCGCCGATATAGACGCATTCGTCAACATAGGCAGCCTTAATCACGGGCTTGTCGCAAGATTCTCTGAACTCCTTTATTATCTTGGCGGGCACATTACCCGTCTCGGCGAACATGATAGAGGTCGAACCCTTAAGGGTTGCCACCAAGTCGGCATCCGCTTTTTCCACCTGCTCAAGCGCCTTGGTAAACAAGGTGTTCTTGGCAACGACCAAACGGACGTTCTTCTCAAAGCAGAGACGACGAAGTTTGGCTGTCTGAGCTGCGTCCAAAGCCTCAATATCCGTTACGTAAAAGTGGGGATACTGTCCGAGCTTTTCGGCAAGAGAGTTTATGATTATTGTCTTTTCTTCCCTTTTCATGATTTTTTCAGGTGATTTTTATTAGTTCTCAACTGATTTAGGGTCGATCTGAATACCGGGACTCATCGTGGAAGAGAGATAGATGCTTTTCACGTATGTGCCCTTAACGGCTTGAGGCTTGAGCTTGATAACAACGTTGACAAACTCTTTGAGGTTCTCCTGCAACTGTGTTGCCGAGAAAGAGACCTTGCCTATGCGAGAGTGAACAATACCGTATTTGTCGACCTTGAAGTCGATTTTACCGGCCTTAACCTCGCTTACCGCTTTGGCCACATCCATCGTAACGGTACCGGTCTTGGGGTTGGGCATAAGCCCGCGCGGACCGAGGATGCGACCCAGCGCGCCCACTTTAGCCATTACGGTGGGGGTTGTGATTATTACATCTATATCGGTCCAACCACCTTTGATTTTTTCGATATAGTCATCGAGACCCACAAAGTCAGCGCCCGCTGCTGTTGCCTCTGCCTCCTTGTCGGGAGTGCAAAGCACCAACACACGCGTTTGCTTACCTGTACCATGAGGGAGAGTGACAACGCCCCTTACCATCTGGTTGGCCTTACGGGGATCGACACCCAAACGTATGTCAACATCCACAGAAGCATCGAACTTGGTGAAGGATACCTCCTTTACGAGTTCAGACGCCTCAGAGGCCTTGTACATCTTACCCGGCTCAATCTTGGAAAAGGCGATTTTTTGATTTTTAGTCAGCTTACTCATGATTTTGTGATCGAGTTTTCAGTTACAAATTAGAAGGAAATTCGCCTTCGACCTTAACGCCCATACTTCTTGCAGTACCCGCAACCAGCTTCATTGCCGATTCGACGGTAAAGCAGTTCATATCGGCCATTTTGCTCTCGGCAATCGCTTTGACCTGATCCCAGGTGATAGAACCGACCTTTTTACGGTTAGGCTCTTTCGATCCGGACTGAATCTTGGCAGCTTCCTTAATCTGAACGGCGACAGGCGGCTGTTTGATGATAAATTCAAATGATTTATCACTATAAACAGTGATAATTACAGGGAGAACTTTCCCTGCCTTATCTTGAGTCCTAGCGTTAAACTGCTTGCAAAAGTCCATGATGTTGACACCCTTGGCACCCAAGGCCGGACCCACGGGGGGCGAAGGATTGGCAGCACCGCCTTTGATTTGCAGTTTAATTAACGCAGCAACCTCTTTTGCCATGATAATTAAAATTTAGTTATTCTTTTTCTACTTGAACAAAGCTCAACTCCATAGGAGTCTTACGTCCGAATATCTTAACGCTGACAATAAGCTTTTTACGCTCATTGTCAACCTCCTCTATCACGCCGTTGAGTGTTGCGAAAGGACCATCGTTCAACTTAACGACCTCACCGACAAGGAAAGGAGTCTCGTTAATCTCTTCGCTTGTCGCCATCTCGTCCACACGACCCAATATACGGTTCACCTCTGCGGGACGAAGGGGTATCGCTCCGAGTGTGACATCGTTGGGGTCACCGAGGAAGCCTAGGACATTAGGCGAATTGCGAAGAATATAAGGAACCTCGCCTTCGAGCACAGCCTCTACAAGCACATAACCGGGATAAGAAATTCTCTCTTTCGAAATTTTCTTACCGCCGCGTATCTGGTAAACCTTCTCTGTGGGAATGAGAACCTGTGAAACCATGTCCTGAAGACCGCGATTGCGGATTTCCGCCTCGACGTACTCCTTGACCTTCTTCTCTTTACCACCGATAGCACGCAGAACGTACCATTGTTTTTCCAGTGTCCCGCTCATTTCCGATTAGTTTGCAGAGGTGTAAAGAAGACTGTAAACAGCCTTCATTATGTTTTCAAACGATTGGTCCATAGCAACGATAACAAGGGCAAAAAGCAGGGAAGCAACCATGACTACTATTGCCGAGTTACGAAGCTGATTGACTGACGGCCAACTCACTTTGTCAACAAGCTCTCTGTAAGAGTCCTTGACGTATTGTATAAGCTTCATTTTTCAAACCTTTTTCTTGCACGAGTGGAGAGATTCGAACTCCCATCAATGGTTTTGGAGACCACTATTCTACCCTTGAACTACACTCGTAGGATTGTGTGGCGGCGCATGGTCGCCACACAGTTATAGTCTGGTCGAGATTACTCGATGATCTTGGTGATCTGACCTGCACCAACGGTACGGCCACCCTCGCGGATAGCGAAACGCAGACCGATGTTGATTGCAACCGGATAGATCAACTCAACGGTGATAGTGACGTTGTCACCGGGCATCACCACGTCAACGCCTGCGGGGAGAGATACCTCACCGGTAACGTCGAGCGTACGGAGATAGAACTGGGGACGATAGTGGTTCTTGAACGGAGTGTGACGACCACCCTCCTCTTTCTTCAAGATATAGACCTCAGCCTCAAACTTGGTGTGGGGAGTGATAGAACCGGGTTTGGCAACGACCATACCGCGTTTAACCTCTTTCTTGTCGATACCGCGCATCAACAGACCGACGTTATCACCTGCCTCACCCTCATCGAGAAGTTTGCGGAACATCTCGACACCGGTACAAGTAGAGGTCTTGGGTTTCTCGCCCAAACCGATAATCTCAACGGGGTCGCCAACGTGGATGACACCTGTCTCGATACGGCCGGTAAGCACGGTACCACGACCGGTGATAGAGAAGACGTCCTCAACGGGCATAAGGAACGGTTTCTCGTTCTCACGAACGGGGATGGGTATGTATGCGTCGACAGCATCCATAAGCTCCATGATCTTCTCTTCCCACTGAGCCTCGCCGTTAAGGCCACCGAGAGCAGAACCCTTGATGATGGGGGCGTTGTCGCCGTCGAAGTTGTATTTGTTAAGAAGCTCACGAACCTCCATCTCAACCAAGTCGAGCATCTCGGGGTCGTCAACCATATCGCACTTGTTCAAGAAGACAACGATGCGGGGAACGTTCACCTGGCGAGCCAAAAGCACGTGCTCGTTGGTCTGGGGCATGGGACCGTCAGTTGCGGCAACCACAAGGATGGCACCGTCCATCTGAGCGGCACCGGTAACCATGTTCTTCACATAGTCGGCGTGGCCCGGGCAGTCAACGTGAGCATAGTGGCGGTTAGCGGTCTGATACTCTACGTGCGAGGTGTTGATTGTGATACCACGCTCTTTCTCTTCGGGTGCGTTGTCGATAGAATCGAATGAACGAAGCTCTGAGAGACCTTTTTTAGCAAGCACGGTGGTGATTGCGGCGGTAAGGGTGGTTTTACCGTGGTCAACGTGTCCGATAGTACCGATGTTTACGTGCGGTTTCGAACGGTCAAATTTTTCTTTTGCCATGTTATTACATTATTTGAGTTAAATCAAATTCAAGGCCTCTCGGCCGTGGAGCGGAAAACGAGGCTCGAACTCGCGACCCTTAGCTTGGGAAGCTAATGCTCTACCGACTGAGCTATTTCCGCAATATTTTCCGTCTATACATCACCCTCTTTTCATGAGCCGGCGCCCGTTTTGGCAAGACGCCCGCCCCACAAGCGAGTGAAATCGGTTCGCAAAATTATGTATAAAATTTTAATCTGCAAACTTTTCGGACTATTTTTTAGCAGCCGGACCATCTTTGCCTCAACGCGGACACCACACAGCGCACGCCTGACAACCCCGTCTGCCGCCAACAGACACTTTCCGGCCACAAAACTAAGCAATAAAAATCATTCATACAAATATTTGAAGATAATATTTTGATTATGTGTCTGTTCTGCGTTCAAGTCAAAGCGGAGGACGGGGCAGAAGCGACATTGCGGCAAGTGATGCGTAGGCGGCCGGACACCTTATATATGTGCGAGACAATTATTTGGGTGACAATAAATTTCGTTTTTACGTCTAAAGTTGTTATATTTGTGGCGAATAACCAAACCTATTTGCCTATGGTAAAACGATAAGATAAGACAATACAGCAATCTGCGGCAGTAAATTCTGCCGATTACATAAAAAGCGTTAGCTTTAATCTTGTCTTCTGAAACTTCGACAATTTCAAAAGCACAACAAGAGTAAGGCGTAAACGCTCACGATTTTATCGTGGGCTTTACTCATTATCTGTTGTGCGAAGGTAAGTCGAAGACCTCAGAAGACGGATATAAAGTATTGTCCCACGTTTTTTATTGCCAATCATAAAAATCCGTCGCAGGGACACGGCAATAACCGATAATAGTAATGTTTAGATTTACCTCGCGCGCATTAATATTGATATTGATGTTCGCAATCACTGCGTCTTCATTCTCATCGTGCAAAAAGAAAGAGCCGTCGTATTACGAAGATACGCGTCAACCGACACCGGACGACGACGAGAACAAAGATGACCAGAACAAAGACGACGATGACGAAAACAAAGACGACGAGACTCCCGATTACTCGGAATATCAGACTCAAAGCGGCATTTACATAGGGGTCACCGGATTCAATTCAGACCTGACGCACTATTCGGAACAGTTCACCATGCTGACCAACAATAATCTGGCCGATGTAAAAACGTTCATCGACGGCTTATCGAGCTCCAGCGGCACGATACTCTATTATTCGATGGAAAACGCGCTGCAACATCTTAAGACGACGAAATTTCCGGACGATCTGCAAAACGTCTCTATCGTAACCTTCACCGACGGTCTCGATCAAGGCTCGAGCGCCAAAAACCCGAACTTTCAATCGGCTGCGGCCTATCTCGATTCGTTACACAACGAGATCGTCTCCATAAAAATCAACAACCGGAGCATCAATGCCTATTCGATAGGACTGAAGGGCACCGACATTGCAGACGACGCCCAATTCATCGCCAACCTCAAAGGCTTCGCCAGCAATGACAATAACGTCAAAACGCCGGACAACATAGACGAAGCCCGAAGAGAATTCATGGCCATCGCAGACTCTCTGTACAAGGAGAACACGAGTTATTCTTTGAAGCTGTCGATTCCCAGACCGTACAACAACACCAAAATACGGTTCACGTTCGATGCCGACATAACCAATGCCGATTCGTCCAAATGTTATATCGAAGGCATATTCAACAATATGGCATTGACGGGCATTACTTACGAAGGCATCACGTCCGACTGCGGCAACTCGTTGAACAGCATCGCGGGCAGCGGCATAGACATCGAATTTACATTCCCGAATATCAAGACAGGAAACGAATCGACCATCTCCTCGTCGAATATAAAACAATGGACATGGATCGAGAAAGACCAGAAATGGCAGATCAACTCGGAGTTCAATCCCGACCAATCGAGCCAAACGACCACAGAGCAGAAAAGCGCCGTAATAATTCTATTACTGGATTGCAGCAGCTCTCTGGGCAGTGATTTCTCCAAAGTCAAAGATGCAGCCAAAGATTTCGTCGACGCATTGATACCCTCTACAAAGATACGTTTCTACAAAGCGTATTACAGTTATTCTCCATACGTCGACTATATGCGTCTCTGTAACCGGCAAGGTTCACCTTTGGCCACACAAAGATACTCCTCTTACGGTAGCGGTTATAGCAGTTATGTTGAGATACCGTCAGGCACCCATATTCCTCAATACCAAACAAGTAACAGCAGCAACTGGTATAACTGCATAGAGAATGCGCCCAACACTTATCAATTCAGATCCGGCAAATCATACACCATAAAATGCACGAATCCATCCGGGTATAATCCGCAATTCGAAATCATAGAAGAGTCCTAAAATTCAATACCATGACATTTAACGAAAGGCACCTTTACAGGTGCCTTTCTCATGGGCGGTCATTGGCCGACGGCTCCGTCTCACGACATTTTCGCCAAAGAACCGACTGATTACCCAAAATACACCCTATATTTGCACGATTTTTGCATACACAATGTGTCGCATCTTTCTTATTCAAAGGTGTGCGCAATGGTGATAAAACTTATATAAAGTATGGATGTTTTTTTAATTGTCCTGGGTCTGATTTGCGTTATCGTCGGTCTGCTCGGATGTCTGTTGCCCGTATTGCCGGGAGTGACCCTCTCGTATGTGGGACTGCTGTTGCTGCATTTTAGTGACAGAGTGCAGTTTACCGCCCAACAGCTGATTGTGTGGTTGGTGATTGTGGTGATAATACAGGTGCTCGATTACATCGTACCTATGTTGGGCAGCAAATACAGCGGCGGCACCAGATGGGGCACCTGGGGTTGTTTCATCGGCACCATAGCGGGTCTGTTCTTCCTGCCATGGGGCATAATAGCGGGTCCGTTCATAGGGGCTGTCGGAGGCGAGCTGCTCGGAGGCAAAAATACAGGGCAGGCTCTCAAGTCGGGATTCGGCTCTCTGATGGGATTTCTGTTCGGGACGGTGGCCAAATGCGCCGTGTGCGCCTACTTCGCATGGAAGGCGTTCGGGGCGGTGTTTGCAGACAAGTTCTAAGCCACACACAGACATAGACCAAGTATGTTGCGCCACCAAAACGGCACGACAGCAATGTTTACGCGAAAGCGTAAGCATATTTGTGCTTTCGGCACATAACAGCATGCGCCATTGCATCTCTGTCACACCACCCTGCCCGGCATTCAGCCCACGCCTCCATACTACGGCATAAAAGGACTGCGCCGTATTTAAAGCACAACGGTCTGCCCCACAAGAGGCAGACCGTTACGTCTATTTGTCATCGTCTCTGAGTTTCAGCTTCTCGAACCTCTTTTTGGCAGAGGCATTGGGGGTAACCAACATATTGCGACGCAGATAGGCTGGTATGTTCTCCATATCTTCAATGCTGACATGCTCGGGCGAGCGTCGTTGAGTCGGCTCGTCGGCACGGCGCTGCGGCTCTTCAAACAGCTGCTGCCCCGAGAAGAGGCTGCGTCCGATATCGCCGCCAGTGTCTGTCCCGGGGGCGGACGACTTGTGCGGCTGGACCACCAGTATGGTGTCGTCGGGATCGCTGTCGACCGGGGTGTCTTCGTCGTCTAACGAAAGGAAATTACGCGCCGATCCATGCTCCGCGTCAGAGCTTCCGCGATAGGGGGCCGAGTGCACCTGTTGCAGGCTGTCTATAAGGGCGAAGCCGTCGTCATCGTCGTCACCTGCCGCCTTGGCCTTGTCTTCGTGCGGGGTGTCGTCCCACGATATAACCACCTTGTCGGACGACGCCTCGGGTGCGGCATGCTGGGGTGCCGAGGCGAAAGGCTGCGTGGCCTGGCGTATGAAGGGGCGTATAAACTGGCGCGGCTCCTGAACGCCGGCAGAATATTTGTCGTCACCGTCAGAGCCAACGTGCGACGCCACCTTGGCGGCCACCACGTCGCGACTGTCAGTGTCGGGTTCCTCTTGCGCCAGACCCATATAGACCTCGAAGTCGCGTTGAGAGCTGCGGTCGGCAAAGCCGGTGGCCACGATGACAACACTGGCCTTGCCGTCTTCGAGCGTGTCGTCATAGCCGCTGCCCCATATAAGGTTGGCACCGGGACCTGCGGCAGCCTGGACATGTTTATTGATGGCGGTGACGGCGTTCATGGTCAGCTCTTTATCTTTCCATGATATGTTGACCAACAGGTTCTGGGCACCGCTGATGTCGCTATAAGAGAGCAGGGGCGACATAAGGGCCTCTTCTATGAGGGTTGCCGCTATATTGTCGGTATCAACGTCGGCAACGGCAAAGCCCATTATGGCAACACCGCTGTTGCTCATGGTGGTCTCCACGTCGGCGAAGTCGACATTGACGCGCCGTTCGTTGGTGATGGTCTCGGCGATACACTTGGCTGCGTTGGTCAATATGTCGTCGGCCTTGCCGAAAGCCTCTGAAAAGGTCAAATCGCCGTACATGCGGTTGATATTCTCATTATCAATGATAAGCAGCGAGTCGACATGTTTACGCATCTCGGCGATGCCCGAGACGGCCTGACGGATACGTTTGTCGCCCTCGTAACGGAAAGGCACCGTAACTATGGCTATGGTAAGGATACCCAGCTCTTTGGCAACCTCGGCAATGACGGGAGCCGCACCCGTGCCTGTGCCGCCGCCCATGCCGGCCGTGACAAAGACCATCTTGACACCGCTTTTTTCGAGCGTCTCGCGTATGTCGTCACGGCTTTCGAGCGCCGCCTCGCGTCCACGCTCGGGACGGTTGCCGGCGCCAAGACCGCCCGTAAGGTCGCGGCCTATCTGCATCTTGAAGGGCACAGGATTTTTATCCAACGCCTGCTTGTCGGTGTTGCACACCATGAAAAGCACGTTGTGTATGCCGCGGTTGAACATATGACGCACAGCGTTACTGCCGCCGCCGCCAACACCTATCACCATGATTTTGGAGGCCGTAACGTCGCCCGATTGAATATTAACGCTGTCGATAAAGTCCATCATAACGAATAAGATAAATTTATGGCCTCACACAAGGGCATGTCATGCTGCCGTCAGAGTGCGTCGTCTTCGAGTTTATCTTCTGGATCGATGGTCTCGCGCACCTTTCCTATGGTACGCTTGATCCATGTGCCGAAACCGCCGCCACCATATGACGGGGTTGTGTTATCGCCAATGTCGTCAAAGTCAGACTCGTTGCCGTAATCGTCATCAGACGAGACGCCGGCATAGGGGTCGAAGGCCGACTCGCCGGCAGGACGCAACGGCATGACCGAGGTGGTGCGTCCGATAGACGAGGCTATGAGCAACAGACCCACGGCGGTGGAGAACTGAGGCGAGGCCACACGCTCGGCCGTGTCGTCGGTGACGTAGAGGTCGGGGGTGGCTATCCTGACGGGCATGTCTACCCGGCGGGCGAAGAACTCCTTTATCATATTGAGGTTAGCGCCGCCGCCCGTGAGCACAAGACCACCGGCCAGACGTCCCTCATAACCCGATTTTTCGATTATCGCAAGCAGCTGGTCGCTGATATCCTCAAGGCGCGCCTCTATGATAGAGGCCAGTTGCTTTTGCGATATCTCGTTGGAGGGGGTGTTGTTGATGCTGGGCAGACGCACATATTGCGAGTCGGGAATCTCTGACGAGAGGGCGCATCCGAACTTTATCTTGAGCCTCTCGACAAGCCTCTCGAGCACACCGCACGAGCGTATGTCTGAATTGATGTCGAGGCCGCCGAAGGGTATCACCCCTAAGTAGCGGATGGATTTGTCGTGATAGATGCACACATCGCAGGTGCCGCCGCCGAAATCGAGCACCGCAACGCCCAGCTCTTTCTGGTCGTCGACAAGCACCGCCTCGGCCGAAGCCAAAGAGCTGAGCACCACATCGGCCACAGCTACCCCCACGCGTCTGAGGCAACGATAGATAAGGTCTATCTTGCTCCTCTCGGCGGTTATGATATTGAACTCGCCCGACAGGCGCTTGCCTATCATGCCTATAGGCTCGCTGCTGAGGTTGTCGTCGTCGAGTTTGTATATGCGGGGCCTTATGTGCACTATCACCTCGCCGGCGGGCACCGATATGTTGCGCATGTCGTTGCTCAGGCGGTCTACATCTTCGCGTCGCACCTCGCCCTCACTGTTTGAGATAGAGACATAGCCCGACTTGCAGTCGCACTTGATATGCTTGCCCGAGAGGTTGAGATAGGCCTCCTGCACCCGGAAGCGATATTCGTCCTCTATGCTCTGCAAGGCTCTATGCACCGACTGCACTATCTTGTCTATGTTGCGTATATCGCCACGCCACATGCTGTCGCGCTCGTTGTCGACAACAGACGAGGCCACCACCTCTATCTTGCCGTTTTCGGCCCGCCGTCCTATCAGTATGACGGTGGTGCTGGTGCCCATGTCGATGGCTGCAATGTAATTATTGTCCCTTTTCATATATGTATATCGTTCGGGGGCGATGCAAATCCTCCGTTTTGTGTTTCTATTTGGTGCAGACAATCAAGTTGTCAAACTTAAGGTTTATTGTACGGTAACGGTTCCACCCTGACTGCTTGAGCTTATGGAAATAGAACTTCTCAAGCTTGTCGAGATATATGTCGACACTACCCAGGTCGAGGGCGTCGCACAATATCACCTTATGGGCGCCTATGCGCGGCACAAGCTCAACCTCGCCGGCGCCGTTGATGTTTATCTGAGCGATAAAACCGCTCCAGAAAGGGTCTCGCTCCACCTTAACGGCAAAGTTAATCAGATTATCTGTAAAATTATAATTTTTAGTTATAAATTTATTGCCTCTGCCCTGCAAAGAATATGCCGAAAGTGTCGAATCGCCTATTGTGACCAACGGAACGTCGGCAACAAAATCGGCGCACCGGGGCAGCTTGACACCCTCGTCGTCGATGTAGAAGCTGCGGCCGCCGTAAGAGATGATACGCACACGGGGCACACGCGGCGTTATCTCTATGTGCAGGGTGCCGCTCTCGTCTTTATACACCTGCGAATCTGACACATAGACCAACGAGTCGATAAACTTCTCTATGCGTCTGACGTCGGTGTCCCACACTGTCGACACTCCGCCCAAGGAGTCGTTTATAAGGGCTATGACCTTCTCGGGCGTCACAAAGCGCAACGAGTCGCCGCCGGCTATCCTGACGTCAAACTTGTCGACAAGGCGCCTCTGCGTAGAGACGTAATAGCCGGCCATGCCACCTGCTATCACGGCACACATAAGCACCGCAATCACAACATCGGTCAATATGTCTCTTCTGCCTGTCACTCCCGATTGCTCAGCATAAGACTTATCGGCTCAACGAAGCGGTCTATGTCGCCCGCGCCGAAGGTTATCAATATATCGTTACTGTCGGCCGCCAGCACATCCAAAAGCCCCTCTTTAGAGACTATCGATTTGTCGGCAATGGTGACGGCGTCGAGTATCAGACGGCTGTCGACACCCTCGATAGGCTCTTCGCGCGCCGGATATATCGGCAGCAGCACAAGCCTGTCGACCATAGAGAGGCTCTGGGCGAAGCCCTGCCAGAAGTCGCGAGTGCGGGTGTAAAGGTGCGGCTGGAACACCGCCGTGATGCTCTTGCCGGGGAACATGCCCCGCACCGACTGTATGGTCTTGCGCAGCTCTTCGGGGTGGTGGGCATAGTCGTCTATATATATCTTGCCGGCCCCGTGATACCTGACGTCGAGCCTGCGGGCAACACCCCTGAAACTTGTCATGGCCTGGCGCAGACGCTCTCGGTCAAAGCCGGCCACCCATATCATGGCGGTGGCGCCGACGCAGTTTTCAACGTTGACATAGCCCGGTATGCCAAGGTGGCAGTCTTTTATCACCATGTCGGGACACACAATGTCAAACATGTAGCAGCCGCGACTGTCGGCACGGCAATTGACGGCGTGGAAGTCGGCCGCCGCATCGTCGAGCGAGTAGGTGTATATGTCGACATTGTCAGGCGTGCATGGCAGCTCCACCCCGTGTTTGAGTATGAGAGCGCCGCCCTTTTTTATCTGTCCGGCAAAGAGGGCGAAAGCCTGGCGCAGCTCCCGGTGGGTGCCGTAAATGTCGAGGTGGTCGGCATCGACAGACGATATGAGCGCCACATCGGGATAGAGTCTCAGAAACGACCTGTCGAACTCGTCGGCCTCAACGGCGATGCGTCGTCCCCCCCCTATGTGGAGGTTGGAACCGAAGTTTTTCGATATGCCGCCCATGAAGGCGCTGCCAGAGCCTATGACACCGTCGCCGTCGTCGGCAGCGCACGCGTTGAACCACGCCAGCATGGTGGTGGTAGAGCTTTTGCCATGGGTGCCCGCCACCGCCATGCAATACTTGCCCTCGGTGACAGCACCCAGCACCTGAGAGCGTTTCAGCAGGGTGTATCCGCCCGTGCGGTAGTATGTCAGCTCGCCCATGTCGTGGGGCACGGCGGGGGTGTATATCACCAGCGTGCTGTCGACGCTTTTATATATCCGATCGACCGACTCTATGTCGTCGGTGTAATGAACGGATATCCCCTCAGACTCTAATTGCGCCGTGAGCGGAGAGGGGGTGCGGTCATAACCGGCCACAGGATAGCCCTCAGCCTTGAAGTAACGGGCAAGGGCGCTGGTGCCTATGCCTCCTATGCCTATTATATATACCGATTTGAAGTTTATCATGACTCTCTGTGTTACCGTTTGTCTGACTTTTCCATCTGTTCTGCTATCACGTCGGCCACCCTGTCGGCGGCATCGTGGGGTGCGAAGCCTCCTATGGCCCGTGACATCGACTCAAGGCGCGCACTGTCAGAGAGCAGCTCGCAGGCCAAGGCGCCGACCCTCTCGACAGCCTCGCTGTCGGAGCACATGACGGCACCTCCTATCTCGACAATGGCGCGCGCATTCTTGGTCTGGTGATCTTCGGCCACCAACGACGAGGGCACAAAGAGCGCGGGCGTGGAGGTGAGCGACAGCTCCGTTATGGTGGATGCGCCCGAGCGGGCCACCACGAGGTCGGCAATGGAGTATGCGTAGTCCATGCGGTCGACAAAGGGCACTACCCTGACATTGTCGGGGGTGCCGTACTCTTCCATGCGGCGGGTCATCTCGTCGTGATAATAGGCGCCCGTCTGCCACAACAGGCTGTATGGCTTGCGGCTGACTATGTCGCCCATGGCAGCCATCACCGCCTCGTTGATAACGCGCGCTCCGAGGCTGCCGCCAGTGACCACAAGCACGGGTCTGTCGGACGGGAAGCCGAAGTGGGCAAAGGCCTCGGGGCTTTTCTTGGCCACACGGCCGAAACCATCCCTTACAGGGTTGCCGGTAAAGACTATCTTGCCGGCATCGAAGAAGCGCTCCATGCCGTCATATGACACGCACACCTTAGAGGCCCTGCGTCCCAGCATCTTGTTGGCAAGGCCGGCAAACGAGTTGCCCTCCCACAGCACCGTGGGTACACCGCGCCTCTGGGCCATCCACAAGAGGGGCAGGCTGGCATAACCGCCAAAACCCACCACAACATCGGGACGCTCTTTGCGCAACAGCCCCGATGCCATAGCAAGGCTCTTGCACACCTTGAAGGGCAACAGCAGGTTGTCAAGGCTAAGCTTGCGTTTGAGCCCCGAGATGGGCAGACCCACAATGCGATAGCCGAGCGCAGGTATCTTGGTCATCTCCATCTTGCCCAAGGCCCCCACGAATATCACCTGGCAGTCATGGTATTCAGGTCTCTTTGTCAGAGCCTCCACCACCGCCACGGCAGGATATATATGGCCGCCTGTGCCGCCGCCGCTAACTATAATCTTCCTCTTTCTCGTCGTCGTCATAATAGTCTCCGTAATTCCATTGTTCCTCTATCTCTTCACAAGACTCCCTGTCGTCCTCGGGGTTATGCCACACCACTCCCTGATAGGCTATGCGCTTGGTCGAGTCTATCTCACCGGCGCCCTCCTCTTCAAACATCACGTGCTGCCACTCCTCTATATTGAGGCGGCGTTTCTCGGCCACGGCGCGACGGTGTTCCAGCTCGTTCTGACGGCGGCTGACCCCCAGTATTATGCCGAGCGACATGCAGGTGAATATCAGCGAAGAGCCTCCGAGGCTCACTATGGGCAGTGTCTGACCCGTCACCGGCGTGGCATCGACCGACACGAGCATATGCAAGAGTGCCTGTATGGTGATGGTAAGGCTCAACCCCAGCACAAGAAGCGCGGGGAAGGCGGTGTCGCACTTGCGGAATATGACAATGCTGCGATAGAATATCCACAGATAACACCCAAGCACGAAGATGGCGCCAAGAAAGCCGTACTCTTCTATGATAAAGGCATAAGCGTAATCGGAATAGGGGTGGGGCAGGTTGGAGCGCTGGGTGCTGTTGCCCGGACCGCGTCCCATGAGCCATCCCGAGGCCACAGCCATCTTGGCCTGATGAGCCTGGAACTGGCTGTCGCTTATGCGGTGGTTGTCGCCCACCTCTTCCTCGCCCGAGAAGAAGGTCTCCACACGGCTCATCCACGTGTCGACACGACCCACGTTGAGCACTTTGAGGGTGCCGGCGAAAAAGACGAACAACACAAGCGAGGCCCCTACAAGACGCCATATCTCTGACCACTTGACACGTCCTATGATAAGCACTATAAAGCATGTGAGCGCCAGAATGAGTGCCGTAGAGAGGTTAGAGACCATGATGAGCACACACGACAGCACCATGGGCAACAACAACGGCACCGTTATCTCGTGCATTATGCGATAGTTGCGTTCGGGGTCTCTGTTCCAGTCAGACTTGCGGAACGACGGCAGTATGGAGGTGCTGGACATTATCTTCTGCTTGGAGGCAAGAAAGGCCGCCGTGTTGATTATAAGCGTTATCTTGACCAGCTCGGAGGGCTGAAAGGTAAGACCCGTGCCGGGTATGCCCAGCCATCGTTTGGCCTCGTTGTAGCTGACGCCCACCACAAAGGTCAGCAGCAACAGGAATATGGATATGCGGAAATTGCGCTTGGCCTTGTCGAAATAGCGGCGATAGTTGATAAGGTGAAAGACATATATCACCGCCAGACCCAACACTACGAAGCGTATCTGCCTTATGAGGAAGTGGCTGGTGTCGCCGTCAAGCTTCTTGTAGGCCATAGAGGCTGTAGAGCTGTAGACGACAAGCACGGAAAAGAGAGACAGTATGAGTATAATCATCCATAAGGTCTTATCGCCGCCGATAAGGCCACCGAACATTCTCTTTTTGCCGCCGGACTCCATAATAGTATTATAATAATTTACATAAACAGCCTTTTCATGCCCTTGTGACCCAAAGCCTCGCTGCCTCATCTTCACGGCACCGTCCTCTCTGACAGCGCCCGTCCCAAGTGGCTACAGGTCGCACCACGACGCCATATCACTCGGCACCGTCATAATCGGATAGGAGTGTCTCCCCGCCCATATACCATGCGTCATGCCAAACGCACCGTCTCCCCCCGCTTTCTCTCCTCTTTTGCCGGCACCCTTTCCCGCACCCGTCGCGGCCCTTTCGCCCCCGCTCTCACGCCCCAGTTTTCTCGGTCCCCTCTCTCACGACCCCGCTTTCTCGGCACCTCTCACAGTCCTATCTTTTTCGCGGCACCTTTCGGGGGTATCACTTTGGAGTGCCCGGGGTTACTATCTCTCCTGCGCCCTGCGTTTGATATGTTCTATGTCGCGGACGCACTCCTTGAAGCGTCGGCCCCTGTCCTCATAGTTTTTGAACAGGTCGAAGCTGGCGCATGCCGGAGACAGAAGCACACAGTCGCCCGGATGGGTCACCGTGGCCACCATCTCCATGGCCTCGTCGAGCGATGAGGTGGAATAAACGAACGGCACCACGCCCGTGAAGGCCTTGACCAGCTTGTCGTTGTCGAGACCCATACACACCAAGGTGCGCACCTTGGCACGGGCCAGCTCTTTGAGGGTGTCGTAATCGTTGCCCTTGTCGGTGCCGCCGGCAATCCACACCGTGGGACGCGTCATGCTATCGAGGGCATACCACACCGAGTCGACATTGGTGGCCTTGGAGTCGTTGACATAGAGCACGCCGCCTATCTCGTCGACCACCTCCATGCGGTGCTCAACGCCGCCGAAAGAGCAAAGCACCTCTGTGACGGTGTCGTCGTCAACACCCGCTATCATGGCAGCCATAACGGCAGCCATGGCGTTATATATGTTGTGGCGGCCCTTTATCTGCATGCGTGAGGGGTCGAAAAGAAACTCGCGGCCGTTGCAGCTTATGTTCATCATGCCGTTATCAATATATGCACCCTCCAGCAGGGTGTCTTTGACCGTGAACGGCAGGCTTCGCATGGTCATGCGCTCCTGATGGTCGCACACATACTTCATTGTGAGGGCATCATCTACCGAATAGATGAAAAAGTCGTCCGGACGCTGGTTGCGTATTATGCGGAACTTGCTGTCGACATAGTTTTCGATGCGGTAATCGTAACGGTCGAGGTGGTCGGGCGTTATGTTGGTCAGAACAGCCACGTCGCTTCTGAAGGTGAAGGTGTCGTCGAGCTGGAAGCTGCTAAGCTCAAGCACATACCAGTCATAGTCGCAGGTGGCCACCTGATAGGCATAACTGAGACCTATGTTGCCGCCCACACCCACATTGAGGCCCGCAGCCTTAAGAAGCTCATAGACAAGTGTGGTGGTGGTGGTTTTGCCGTTGCTGCCTGTTATACATATATGGCGCGCCTTGCTGTAACGGCCGCCGAACTCTATCTCTGAGATAACGGGTATGCCTTTTTTGCGCACCTCTTTCATGACAGGCGCAGTCTCGGGTATGCCGGGGCTCTTTATCACCTCGTCGGCATCGAGTATCTTATCCATCGTGTGGCCGCCCTCTTCAAAGGGTATGCCCTCTTTCTGCAATGATGCCTTGATTTGGTCCGAAAGCCTGCCCGAATCTGACAGAAACACCTCAAACCCCTCTTTTCGGGCCAGCACCGCGCTGCCCAATCCGCTCTGGCCGCCGCCAAGTACCGCAATTTTCATTATCGTATTTTTAATGTTACAAGCGTTATGGCCGCCAACAAAAGCTGCATTATCCAGAAGCGGACCACTATCTTGGTCTCATGATAGCCCTTTTTCTGATAATGGTGATGCAGGGGCGACATGAGCAATATGCGCCGGCCCTCGCCATATTTTCGCCTGGTATATTTAAACCATGCCACCTGCATCATCACCGACAGACTCTCTACCATAAACACGCCGCAGAGTATGGGTAACAGAAACTCCTTGCGTATCAGAAGCGCCAGCGTGGCTATGACCCCGCCCACGGCAAGCGAACCGGTATCGCCCATGAACACCTGCGCCGGATAGCTGTTATACCACAGAAAGCCCACCAGAGCGCCCACAAAGGCACAGGTATATACAAACAGCTCTCCGCTGAACGGTATATACATGATGCCCAAATAGTTGGCATATATTATATTGCCCGAGAAATAGGCCAGCAGCCCCAGCACCACGCCTATGGTGGCCGAAGTGCCGGCGGCCAGTCCGTCGAGACCGTCGGTGAGGTTGGCGCTGTTGGATACGGCCGTTACGATGAATATGGCGGCAAGGACATAGACCACCCATCCCCAGGTGTGGCTCTCGTTATCGAAGGGGAAGAGGTCGCCATAGTCAAACTCGTTGCCCTTGATGAAGGGTATGGTGGTGAGGGCCTGTTTCTCGGCCGGGGTGAGATAGACCACCTGCTGAGAACCGTTAGGCTCGGTCATCACTATCTTGTCGGCATCGTGGGTACGTATGGTACGGCGCACCGTTATGTCGTTGCTATGCCACATGGTCAGACCTATGATGAGGCCCAGGCCCACCTGACCGACAATCTTGAACCTGCCGTTAAGCCCCTCCTTGTTTTTACGGAACACCTTTATATAGTCGTCGACAAAACCGATAAGACCCAGCCATATAGTCGACACTATCATCAGCTGCACATATACGTTGGTGAGGTCGCAAAAGAGCACCGTCGGCACAAGTATCGCCAGCAAAATTATAAGTCCGCCCATGGTGGGGGTGCCCCGCTTCTGCAACTGTCCCTCCAGACCCAGATTGCGTATCTCTTCGCCTATCTGATGGCGCTGAAGCATGCGTATAACCTTGATACCGAACGCAATGACAATAATAAGCGCGGCAATAATGGCCATTGCGCCCCTGAACGAAATGTAACCGAACACCCCCATGCCGGGTATGTCGAAATTGCGTTCAAGCCATTGTGCTATGTGATAAAACATCTTTTTCTCTTTTGTCGGCGCACTCGGCGCCTGTTGTTATACAATATACCTTTTGCAGACCGCGACAGACCGCCGCCCTATTGTCCTTGGGCTTAACTCTTGCATGCCGTGCGGGCTTGACGCAATCACGCAAAGAGGGCTGTTATCTCCTCTTTGTCGTCGAAGTGGTGTCTGACACCCTCTATCTCCTGATAGTTTTCATGGCCTTTGCCGGCAATGAGTATTATGTCGCCGCCGCCATTGGCTCCGCCACGGGCCATTGCCGCCGCCGTGCGTATGGCCTGACGCCGGTCGGCTATCACCACATAGCGTCCTTTGGTATCGAGGCCCGAATCGTCAAGGCCGGCACACATGTCGCTGAGTATGTCTTCCGGCTTCTCGAAACGTGGATTGTCGGATGTGAGTATCAGAAAATCGCTCTTCTTCAATGCTATGGCCGCCATCTCGGGACGCTTGGTCCTGTCGCGGTTGCCGCCGCACCCCACCACCGTTATTATGCGGCTGTCGCCACGGCGCAACTCCGATATGGTGTCGAGCACATTTTCGAGAGCGTCGGGCGTGTGGGCATAATCGACAATGGCGGTGACGCCGTCGGGTGAGGTGACATAGTCGAAGCGTCCGGCCACCGAGTGCAACATGCTCATCTGGCGCAGAGTCTCGTCGGCATCGGCACCCAGAAGCATGGCCGCGCCATATACCGCCGTCAGGTTATAGGCGTTAAAGTGGCCTATGAAGCGCACCCACACATCTCTGCCGTCTATATTAAGCTCCATGCCCCCGAAGACCGACTCTATTATGCGGCACTTGAAGTCGGCCATGCTTTTGAGCGCATAACGGCTAACCTTGGCTGCGGTGTTCTGCACCATCACCATGCCGTTGCGGTCGTCGCCGTTGACAAGGGCGAAGGCATCGGCGGGCAGAGAGTCGAAGAAGCCCTTCTTGGCGGCGATATAGTTGGCGAATGTCTTGTGATAGTCGAGATGGTCGTGCGTTATGTTGGTGAATATGCCGCCTGTGAAGTGCAGACCCTCTATGCGGTGCTGCACCACGCTGTGAGAGCTGACCTCCATGAAGCAATAGCGGCAACCTGCCTCTACCATGCGGGCCAGCAGCGCGTTAAGGCTGACGCTGTCGGGGGTGGTGTGGGTCGAAGCCACACTCTCGCCGGCAATGCGATAGACCACCGTCGATATAAGGCCCGACCTGTAACCCATTGCGGTGAAGAGGTCATAAAGAAGCGTGGCCGTGGTGGTCTTGCCATTGGTGCCGGTGACGCCCACAAGCTCTATCTTCTTGCTCGGCTCGCCGTAAAACAACGAGGCCACGCGACCTAACTCCAAGGCCGTGTCGTCGACCGTAACATAGGTGACACCCTCTTTCCTGTCTTGAGGCATCACCTGACAGAGCACCGCCACGGCGCCACCCTCGACAGCCTGGTCGATAAAGCGGTGACCGTCTGAGACGGTGCCCGGAACTGCTACGAAAAGAGAGCCCGCAACAACGGCCCGCGAGTCGGAGGTGACAGATGTGACAGAGATATCATCCCGACCGTCAATGCAAGATATAACGCTGTGAGCCAACAGCTCGCGCAATGTATTACAATACATTTTCCCTTAATTTAATGGCTCAAAAATACATCTTTTTTCTATATTAAGGAAATTTATTTTGACATGTGAAAGACACGGCGACATTTCCGCCTTTACCCTCTCTTGACAGAGCGGGCCGGCCTTGCTGTCACAAAAAGAGAGCCGACCCGTATATCACGCCGCCCGTACAAGGCAACACACTACTATACAAACACTTGCAACAGACTATATTGACTTAAGGCCCGACATCAACACACAAAAAAGGCGCGAAGACAATGCCCCGCGCCTTTTCCCCGGTGCAGCTACCGCCCCCCTCTAAAGATATTTTTTCAGAGTGAACCCGAAAGTGGTGCCCTCGCCGAGCTGACTGCGCACCACCACCTTCTCGCCGTGGGCCTCTATGATGTGTTTGACTATGGCAAGACCCAGGCCCGTGCCGCCGTTTTCTTGCGAGCGCACGGTGTCGGCGCGGAAGAAGCGCTCGAACACGCGGGGCATGTTCTCTTTGGATATGCCGATGCCGTTATCGGTTATCTCGACCATAACCTTGTCGAACATATCGACGAACCCGACGGTGGTGACACCGCCCTTGCGTCCATATTTTATAGAGTTAGACATAAGGTTGATGAATACCTGCTCTATGCGCCGGCGGTCGGCAAAGACGTCGATGGGCAGCACGCCGTCAACCTTTATGACAATGTCGTTGGGGTTTTGCTGCATATTGAACACCTCGGCCGTCTCGCGGGCCAGCGCCACTATGTCGAACTGGGTGCGTTCGAGGTTGAGCACTTTCATCTCAAGCTTTGATATCTCTTCAAGGTCGTGCACGATGGCTATGAGGCGCTCTATGCACTTGTTGGCCTTTTCAAGATATCGCACCCGGGTGTCGCGGTTGTCAACACCGCCATCGAGCAGCGTTATCACATAGCCCTGAAGCGTGAACAACGGTGTGCGCAACTCGTGCGACACATTGCCCAAGAACTCCTTGCGGTAGTTTTCCATATCTTTGAGGCGGTCTATCTCGGCAGCCTTTTTCTCGGCCCATTCGGCAATGTCGCTGCCTACATTGCTTATTATGTCGCGTCCCTCGAAATGGCCGGCCAGCTCGCTGACGCTCACATTACGCTCAAACATAAGCTGATAGATGGGCTTTATGCGGTAAAGCACAAATCGCCATATAGTGTAACGCGACACTATATAGATGACAAAACCCATTATCAACGCCGACGATACAGAGACCACAAGGTCGCCGCCGCCGAAAAAGAATATCATGCCGAAAGAGAAGAGTGCCGTCACCGCCGATATGCTCAACGACGCAAAACTCATCGACTTAACCTTTACTGACATATTCGTTTTTATTCGTTTAACATTGTTTTTTCCGTTTGCAGACAACCGCCTTGCACAGTATGGCCGGTGCAACGTACACCGCACTGCATGACAGGCTAACGATAGTTTTGCATCAGCTTGGAGATATACTTGCCTATTATGTCAAACTCTATGTTGACCACCGTACCGGGAGCGAAGGTATGGAAGTTGGTGTGCTCCCATGTGTACGGTATTATGGCCACCTGAAAGCCGTCAGGCCGCGAGTTGACAACCGTAAGGCTCACTCCGTTGACCGCCACCGAGCCCTTCTCGACCGTTATACGTCCCTCGCCGGGCTCGTAACCAAAGGTGTACACATGGCTGCCGTCGGCCTGCTGCACATCTGTACACCGGGCCGTCATGTCGACATGGCCCTGCACTATGTGTCCGTCGAGCAGGGCGTCGGGGCGCATGCTACGCTCAAGGTTGACCTTGTCGCCAACAGCCAACAGGCCGAGGTTGCTCTTTTTCAAGGTCTCGTCTATGGCCGTGACCGTATAGCCGCCATCAGACAACTCTACAACCGTAAGGCACACTCCGTTGTGGGCCACGCTCTGGTCAATCTTAAGCTCATCGGCAAAGGGGCAGCTGAGCGTTATGTGCAGATTGCCACCCTCACGGCGCAATGCCGTCACCGTGCCCACCGACTCTATTATTCCTGAAAACATAATACCTATTTTTGGTTCATACTTAATTTATTCGTCTTTACCCCGCCCGACAGTCTTGTGGCGGACTCACACCAGATAGTCTTTCTTGCGCCGGCGGTAAGCCACGAAATAGAGCAACGACAGCAGGAACACGCCCTGCGAGGCCCTGCCGGCAATGTCGCCGTATTGCACGAAGAGGGTGATGCGGTCGTTCTCGGTCAGCTCGCCCGAGAGGGTGCACTCCTTGCCCCAGGGTGTGCGCGCCGTTATGTCGCCGCGCTCGTTTATCAGGGCGCTGATGCCCGTGTTGGCCGACCGACCGACAGAGCGACGCGTCTCTATGGCCCGCAGCTGAGAGAAGCGCAGATGCTGGCGGTAACCGGCGGTGTCGCCCCACCATCCGTCGTTGGTTATCACGAACATAAGGTGCGCACCCCTATTCACGAAAGAGGCGTAATATTCGCCATAGACCGACTCGTAACAGATGGCGCACCCCACGCTACCTGCGGGGGTGACAAAACAGCTGCTCTCATCTTGCACCGCCAACATGCCCGAGACGCCCCCCAAGTCGACAGACAGCTTGTTGAACCACGAGAAATATTCGTGATAGGGTATCAGCTCGACACCTATCACCAGCTTCGACTTATGATATAGCTGCAACGGGGCCGAGCCTTCGATACAGATGGCCGAGTTGTAGGCGTCCCACCAGTAGTCGCGGTCGGGACGGGTGCGGCAGGTAGTGGTGGGTGGCACCGGATAGAGCATCTTAGGGTAGCCCTTGAAGGTGGTAAGGCCGAATATGAGAGCGGCGTCAGGACGTCCGGCAAGAGTGCGTCTGATGGTATCGACCATGTGGCTCTGCTCTATCGAGCCTATCCAATAGCTGTCGTTAAGGGCTGTCTCGGGACCCACTATGAAGCGGCTGTCGGCGGGGGCGTCGTTTATCATGCCCACCATGCGGTCGAGCTGCACACGCTGACTCTGTCCGCCGAACTTGTCTTTATACGAGTCGACATTGGGCTGCATAAGGGTGACGGTCACCTTTTTGTCGCCCTCCTTATAACAGCCATACATGACAAGCGAACCTGCCGCCGGCACCGCCACCCACAAAAGGGGAGCCATCCAACGGCGAGCGGAGAACGAGCGGCTCTCACGCCAGTGCACGAGCGCCTCGAACACCAGCAGGTTAGCCACCAGCACCCACAAGGTGCCTCCAAGGGTGCCGGTATATTCATACCACTGCACCAGAAAGTGGTCGACGGCGAAACCTCCGCCCAGGTTGAGCCAGGGGAACGATATCTCGGCATGGGTATAGAACCTTTCGGCAGCCGTCCATCCGCACACTAACACGGTGTAAGCCAACGGCTTGAGCGCCCGTTTCCACACCGCATTATATATGGCCGCGACGGTGCCGAAGATAACGGCATAGACAATCACCGCCGCCACCGTGCCTATGAGGGCCGAGCGGGCTATCCATGTGACGGTCATAAGGTTGAATGCCACAAATGCAAGCGTGCACAACAGCCAGAAACGCCGTCCGTCATGCCTGCGTTGCAGCCACAGCAGGGGCACGAAGGCCAAAAACAGCGTCAGCGAGGTGACGCCTAACCATGGCAGGGCAAACAACAATGCCGACACAAGGCACAGGGACACATCGGTGACAAATGCCGGTATTTTGATATTTCGTAGTGACATAATCTTGTTTTTCAGTTTCGCCCGCGCCGGTTTAATCGTTACGGATTTGTTCATGCTCGTTGTTACGGGTCAACACACGTATTGCCGTCAGGCCCGTCGACCACAGAGGCGTTCTCCCGGCAAGGTCATTTGTGCGAGAGTTTGAGTCCGGCCCTCAGCTCTTCAAGTGACAGGTTGATGGATATTCGGTCTATGATGCGGCGCACCACGGTGTCTATGCCGCTCGACGGCCGGTAGTCGGCAGGGGCTACGAAATCGACCCTGCCGTCGTCGACCAGCTTGCGTATGTCGTCGACCTTACGCTGCGAACGGCTGTTATAGACGGCGATGGAGTAACCGCCCATCTGCTTGACAAGCCTCATGCAGGGTATGTCGGTGGTACCGTCGCCTATGTATATCATGCGGCTGAACGGTATGCGACGCTTCTCTTCGGGCACGTAACGGTTTATCTCTATGTTGTCGGAGACGCTCTCTATGCCTTTGTTTATCTTGAACAGAAACTGCGTCTTGGTGGTGTAATTGACCACCACGCTGGGCCAGAAGGCCACCCCGTCGACGTTATAGAAGAACGAACAGGCGTATATCTTCTTGAACTCGTGGGCTATGGGCGTGCCCTCTATCATCTCTTTGATGCCCGACGAGTTGATGTAATGCTCTATGGTTATGCCCCGCTCGGCGGCGTAGGCGTTGATGCGAGAGAACCACTCCTTGACACCATCGAAGAGGCGCACCTTGCTGCCCGACTCGCGGAAAGCCTCGCGGCGCAACGACACATCGCGGTTGTTGGCCTCTTTTATCATGTGATAGAGATAGGCCAGAATGGTGTCGCCGTCCTGATCTTCGGCCATCTGCGTGCTCTCCTGCCAAAACTCCTCGCTGCGCTTGCCCACGGCGGGAATGAAGTCATATTCCTGCATGTTGCCCGGGGCAAGCGTCCCGTCAAAATCGTATATTATCGCAACCGTACTCATGGCTCAAAAGTAATTCTTTTTTTTGTCTTTCACATCATCTCTGCCGGCGGACTGGGCCTGCATCATCTCTGACTATGCGGTTGTCAGACATATCGATATCCGAGCACCCCTTGATTACGAACATACGGTCACCGGTGTGCGAGGGCGCGCACTCTACGGTGTTGCCTGCAAAGAGCAGTCCGCCTGTGCTTTTGGCATAGAGCAGCGTGGGCCCGGTGAGCACGAAGGTGTTGCCGGTGATGCGCACGCCTCGGTGTACCGGCGCCGACAGGTCGACAATGGTGTTGGAGGGTTCGAGGGCGATAACGGCTCCGGCAGGTCCGCCCGCATAGCCGCAATCGACAAAGCGGTTGCCACGTATGGTAACATCGGTGACGGGACCCGACTCGTACCAATCGAAAGCATCGCCGGCTATGAGTATGGCGCTCATGCCCGTCTTATAATAGGTATTGTTTTCGATGAGCACCTTGCGCGGAGTGGTGACCAGGGTGCCGCGCGTGCCTGTGCGGGTGAAAAAGCAGTTGCGTATAACCACCTCGGGGGTGCAGGTGAGGTTTTCGACACAGTCGCGGCCAACCTCTATCGACAGTGGCACGTCACGGTCAAGCGTCAGCTCCACCTCGCGGTCGGAGAGCCGCACCACGCTCTCGACGCACGCGCTGTCTACACGTTGCATAGAGGAGGGACGCACGTAAGCGATGGTGTCGCCCTTGAAGAAGGCGTCAAAGCCGTAGCTCTGTCCGTGCATGAAACGCAGCCTTAAGGTGCGGTCGCCGCTGCGGCCAACCACGCGCAGGTTGGTACCGTGAACGTTTATAGGGTCGTCTTGCGAACCGACAAAACGGCAATCGTCGATAGTCACGCGCCCCGAGCATCCCGAGAAGTGCATCATGTCGGCCGAGGCCGCAAGAATACGGCCACTGGCGCTGTCGGGCTCACATCTGACGCCTCGCATGGTTATATTGCGCGAATATTGGCTGACTATGCCCAACCCGTGCATATACCTCATGTTGACAGACTCAAGGGTGATGTCGTTGCTACGGAGGATGAACCAGCCCACCTGGTCGCGTATGATGTCGCGCACGGTGAGGGTGTGGCCCTCTGCGGGTGTGAATCCGTCGGGGAGGGTGAAACGCACCAGTCCGTGGCCAAGCTCTTCCGCACGGCAGCGCGACAATATGTTCCACCCCTCGCTGTAGCGGAAACGCCCGCTCTGAGGGTCATACTCGTTGCAGTGGGTGAGATTGGAGCGCCAGCCCTCGCCGTAGAGGTGCATGCGCCCGTCGACAATCTGATAACGCGTGTGGGGATGCACCCTTACATCGGCATAGCCGTCATTTACCCGCTCAAAGGTAAGCTCAGAGCCGCCGGGACGCTCGAAATCGACCGTCAGGTTTTTGAACGTCACACCACGGCACTCCTCAAGGGCAATGGGTGTCATCTTGCCGTGAAACATGAGCGTGGCGCCGCCGCCGTCTATTTCAAGGTCTCTGACACCATCAAACAGCAGCCCCACAGTCTTCTCTTTAGAGGGACACTCGCTCTCGGTGGAGGTGTTGGATATGAACCAGGTACGGCGCAGCGCTCCCTCGGGCCATATATCGTATCGGCCGCCGTCGAGACTCAACACGCGGGCACCGCTGCGCTTGCACTCCTCTATGGCCGCCTGCATCTGCCCGACACAATTAACGTATGAATAGGGACGCACGCCGAAGTCTGACAGGCGCACCGTATCGCCCTCTTGGGCGTTAAGGGTCAGGGGCGCTAAGGACAACAGCAACAGGGTGCGATGCAAAAGAGTCATAGTCTCATGTTTTTGGTTTTCACAAAGGTAATAAATTTATCGTTACCGCAAACCATCCATAATCAATCGAAACAGAGCGAGGGGCCTTAAGGGCGACAAGAGGCGTCTTCAAACATAGCGATGGCGGGACAACCAAACAGACAGCCGTCCGTTTGGGGTCAAACGGACGGCTGCATCAACATTGGGCTCTCCTTGTCAAGTTATGGCTGCGGTGAACCCAGGCAGGGTTGCCTTAAGTGGCATCAGAAAAAAAACGTCATGTTTAACGAACC
>JAIECQ010000063.1 GCA_029068395.1 Rikenellaceae bacterium | reverse complement strand
CCGAAGTAGCCAAACCAGCCAACCAATCAAAGCACAAGCCCCAAAGCCTCGCCTACACAAGTACAAAGCCAAACCAAAAGCTACAGCAAAGCACCCCGCCTGTTTCACGTCTCACGACTTAATTTCACCATGCTCTTGAAACCCTGCTGAGGCCGGCGCCAGCACCCACCGCTTAGGCACGCCCTCGGGGAAGAATCAAAGAAATCAAAGAACCAAAGTATTAATATTTAGCGGACACAACGCACGCTCTGTCCGGTCTGCTTATCGTTGTCAATCACGTACAAATCACCGCTGTGGAAGTACAGGTAGTACGCGAAGTTAGAGTAAGACGTACTCGTAACTGACGACCAATAGCCGCCGTACGCACCCACGCTACTGATCAACGAACCGGACGTGCCGCGGTAACCGACAGCGGGAAACTCCACGAAATTAGAGGGGTGTTATTGGTTGGCGATAGGGTTTTGGTGTTAGGGATTTTTTTGTTTCGGAAAGCTTTAGCCTGCATGGCTTTTTTACACTGGTAGTTTTTGCACCGCATGGCTTTTGCATCGCATGGCTACCGCCCCGGCAGGGCGGCGAGGTACGAGCCGCAACGGGCCGACCCTCCCCCCGCGGAGGCCCGTAACACCGCCACGCAATTGTAGGCAGTGACTAAGCCACGGCGGTTATGCGCCTCACTTTCACGCTTTGCCCCCGCAGGCTCGGCCCGTGGTTCCTTCACGCCAAAGGCACGTACCGGCCAACCCAAGGTGCTGCACGTCTTTGTCACTCACCACGCAAGACCATAATCACACCCTCGACCTCCACGACGATGAGGCCGGCGCTGGCGCCGGCCCACAACCACCAAGGGGATGAAAGCAAAAGGAATGAAAACACCAGTAAATAGCTATAACAATTAAAGCAACCACCGCGGTCTGAGTGAAACGAAACCGCACACTATTCCTTATCACCGGCATAACGAAGTATGCCGTAAGCCAAAATTCCTTGTGCCCGGGCTGAGGAACGAAGCCCGAGCGGCCCGGAGCCTCCCCAAACGGAGGGCCGCATATCGGTGAATAATATGTATGGCGGTGAATTAGTCACGGCAGTGATGCACATAACTTTCTCGCTGTGCCCTCCGCAGGCTCCGCACAGCTCTCCGTCATGCTGGTGGTTGCGGCTGTGATGCTATGCTTACCTATTATGTTTGCTGCATATCCGGCATTACGAAGTGTACCGTAAGCCAAAATTCCTTGTGTCCGGGCTGAGGAACGAAGCCCGAGCGGCCCGGAGCCTCCCCCAACGGAGGGCCGCATATCGGTTATTAATATGTATGGAGGTGAATTAGTCACGGCAGTGATGCTCTTCATTTTCATGCTGTGCCCTCCGCTGTGCCGGTGGTTGTGGCTGTGCGGCTTATGTATGCAGCGCGGCTGTTATGCTTTGCTGTTTTGCTTCCGCACCCTTTCCGCTGAGGTCATGGCCCATGTTGAATATCCTTCAGGCACTCAACCCAAGGGCCAAAAACAGCTGTCCCATAAATGTGTGAGACGTATGTCGAAACACATTTATGGGATAGCTGTACTTATTATCCGCTTAGTTGTTCCTCAAAAATATCAAAACGGGGTCCGTGACCCCTCCCCCGGAAGGGCCGCCGGAGGCAGTGCCAGTAAACCATTAACGACAGTTCCAGCAAACCGTCACCGGCGGTGCTGGCAAACCATTATCCGCAGTTCCGGCAAAAAGGGCAACGAAAAAAACGGAGCAAGGCACATACTCTGAAAAATTTGTTTACCTTTGCACACGGAAAGGCATGTGCCTGAAGGCTCGTCCCAAGCGGGAGTTTACACAGGCCTCTTCCGGCAAGATGCCTCCGCAAGAGAGCTTAGGCGCAACATACTAACGCATAACCATTTATCTGCACAACATGGACGATGGCCCGGCTGAGAATATCTGCAGTATCTTACCTCAATACCCTGACATTTGTTCACGGTATGGAGCATGAGGCCGACAAGCTTCATGCCGACATCTCATTGCAGATACCCTCGCTTTGCGCCGATTCGATAATAGAGCGCCGTGCCGACGTTGCCCTGATGCCCGTCGCGGCACTCCTGCGCGACCCCTCTCTCGATATAATAACACCTTACTGCATAGGCGCTTCTGGACCTGTGCGCACGGTGGTGATAATGTCGCCGTGCCCCATAGAGCATGTCGAGACCATAATGCTCGACAGCCATTCGCGCACCTCGGCAGCCCTGACAAAGCTGTTGTGTCGCGAATATTGGCATATCGCCCCCGCCTTTGCCGAGCTGACCGACTATTCGTCCGTTCTGTCGCCCTCTCCGGCCACCGCCTACCTTCTCATTGGCGACAAGGTGTTCGATTATGAGGGCGCACTACCCTATTGTTACGACATGGCCGCAGCATGGCGCGACCACACATCGCTGCCGTTCGTCTTCGCGGTATGGGCGGCGCGTCCCGGTGTCGAAAAAAGAGACATAGAGGCGCTTGAAAAGGCCTTTGGTTACGGACTCAGACACAAGGAAGAGGCGCTGTCATCGAGCCGTTACGCCTCCATGGGCCGCACCGCAATAGACTATCTCACACACAACATAGATTTCAACCTCGACATAGACAAGCGCCAGGCGCTGGAGATGTTCCTCAGGAAGATATCGCCCGTGTCCCAAAGCGCCTCACACTGAGGCGACCGCAGACACTGACAGATATTTCAACAACCAAAAAGAGGAACCCAATGCTGAACGTATATCTCAAATCATACAACAAGGTAATACGCGATGCCGACGTCAAGTTATTCGACGACTTAGGCTATGACGATATTTTGTGGATAGACATGTTCGACCCCACGATAAAGGAGAAGCGCGCCGTAGAGGAGTTTATGGACATCAGCTTCCAGACCGAGGAGCAGATAGAGGAGATTGAAAGCTCGTCACGTTACAGCGAGACGGAGCACGCCGTTTACTGCAACACCAACTTCCTCATGGTCACTGGCGACAGCTTTGTTGCAGAGCCTTTATCATTCGTTCTGAGCGAAGGGGTGCTCATATCGGAACGCAACACCGAGCTTAAGACCTTTTCAGACACCGCACGCAAGCTGCAAATCAACTATCGCATGTACCCCACCGGCTTCCACATATTGGTGTCGCTGTTAGAGGTGCGCATAGACCTCGACGCCGACACCGTGGAGTCGATATCCAAACAGGTGGCCCAGCTGAGCCGCCACATATCTCTCGACGGCACCATCGACAAAGAGGTGCTCAAACGGATAACCATACTGCAAGACAACAACATGATATTGCGCGAAAACATATTCGACCGTCAGCGCGTCATATCGTCTGTCATGCGTTCCGACCGTTTCCCCAACGACACCTACCCGCGTTTGTCCATGATGCTCAAAGACATATCGAGTCTGCTGAGCCATGCCGACTTCAGCCTCGACAGGCTCGACTATCTGCAAGACACCGCCTTGGGTCTTATCAACATAGAGCAAAACAACATAACCAAGCTGTTCACCGTCCTGTCGGTATTCTTCATGCCCCCGACGCTCATTGCAAGCATCTACGGCATGAACTTCAACATGCCCGAGCTGAGATTCAAATACGGATACCCGCTGGCCCTGCTGCTTATGGTGCTTTCCGCCTCGGTGACATTCTATATCTTCAAGAGAAAGAAGTGGTTGTAGCTTATCACTAACGGTTGGGTTCGACCGTGCAACAGACAAGCCCGACCATTGCAACACAGACAACGACACAGACTAAAAGACAAAAGCGGCCTCTCGAACAAAGCCGCTTTCTCTTTATGCAACAGTACTTTCTACTTGCGCACCTGCGCACCCACCTGTTTCTCAAACTGGAAAATGAGGTTGGCCATCACCTTGTCGATAACGGCGTCGGTGAGGGTCTTCTCGCGGTCTTCGAGTATGAAGCTGAGGGCGTACGACTTCTTGCCTGCGGGCAGCTTGTCGCCCTCGTAAACGTCGAACAGCGACACGTTCTTGAGCAGTTTTTTCTCGGTGCCGAGGGCAATGGCGCGCAAACGCGAGAAGTCGACATCTTTGTCGAGCAGCAGCGCCAAATCGCGACGCACCTCGGGGAAGCGGGGCAACTCCTTGACAGTGAGCCTGTATTTGCTTGTCATGGCAATTATCTTATCCATGCTCAGCTCGGCATAATAGACACTGCTTTTGATATCGAACCGCGAGCATACCTTCTTAGAGACCACGCCCATGAGACCTATGCGCTTGCCTCGCATCGTTATGGTGACGGCCTCGCTGAACAAATTGCTCTGCAAGCTGTCGAGACGCGCCTCGGCAAGGTCGAGCGACAGACGACGCAAAAGGCTCTCTATCGACGAGCGGAGGGTGAAGAAGTCTGACGGCACGGCCGGCTCGTTCCATGAGGGGGCGCCGGCGACACCGTTGACCAGCATGCCAAGCATGCGCTCCTGGCTGTAAGGGGCAAGTCCGCCCTTGTCGCGACGGCTCTCGTCATAGAAATAACAGTTGCCTATCTCATACATCTTCATGTCGCCGTGCTTGCGCTTGGTGTTAAGCTCCAACGACTCCATGGCCCCGAAAAGGAGGGTCTGGCGCATCACGTTAAGCTCGCCGCTCAACGGATTCATTATGCGCACCGAGGCCGACGCGGGGAATATGTCGCCATCTTCGTAATAGGACGACGAGGTGAGCGAGTTGTTCATTATCTCGGTGTAATCACGAGACAGGAAGTCAGAGACGGTATCTATGATCTTGTCGACATCGGGGTCGGGCGCATACGAAAGAGTGGAATGCACACGGCGAGGTATCTCTATGTTGTTGTAACCGTACACCCTGAGTATATCCTCGGCCACGTCGCACTCACGGCGCACGTCTACCCTGTATGGGGGCACCTTAACCAGCAGGCGGTCGCCGTCGTCTTCGGCCACCTCTATCTGCAATCCTTCGAGTATCGACATCACCGCATCCTTGCCTATATTCTTGCCTATCAGCGAATAGAGGCGTTCTAACGACAGCTCCACGCTCCAGGGAGCCACCTGCTCGGAGCATACGCACTCCACAGACGAGAGGGTGCCTCCCGCAAGCTCTACAATGAGCAGGGCCGCACGTTTGAGCGCATACTCAGGCATCATGGGGTCGGTGCCGCGCTCGTATCGGAACGAGGCGTCGGTGGATATGCCGTGACGTTTGGCCGTCTTGCGCACCCATACAGGATTGAAATAGGCGCTCTCCAAGAACACGTCGACGGTATTGTCTGTCACGCCCGACTCCATGCCTCCGAGCACACCCGCAATGCACATAGGCTCGGTGTCGTTGCATATGACCATATCTTCGGCAGAGAGTTTACGCTCCACACCATCGAGAGTGACAAACGGAGTGCCCTCCCCGGCAGTGCGCACCACTATACGTCCGCCCTTTATCTTCGAGGCGTCGAAGGCGTGGAGCGGCTGCCCCAGCTCGTGAAGCACGAAGTTGGTGACATCGACAACGTTGTTTTTTGGATTGATGCCTATAGAGCGCAGTCTGGTCTGCAACCACTCGGGCGAGGGCGCCACCGTGACACCCTTGATGGTCACACCCATATAACGAGGCGCTCCCTCGGCAGACTCGACTACAACCTCCACGCCCTTTTGCGTCCCCTCTTTAAACGACGACACATCGGGAAGGCCCAGCTTGTGCGGCTTGCCTGCATATCGCAGCCACACGGCCAAATCGCGCGCCACGCCGTAATGCGAGGCGGCATCTATGCGGTTGGGGGTCAAACCTATCTCTAACAGGTAGTCGTCTTTTATATTGTAAAACTCTGCCGCCGGCATACCAGTCTTTGCATCGGCGGGCAGCTCTATGATGCCGTCGTGCGCCATTCCCACGCCTATCTCGTCCTCGGCGCAAAGCATGCCCAACGACTCGACGCCGCGTATCTTGCTCTTCTTTATCTTGAAACTATCCTGGCTGCCGGTGGGATATAGCACCGCGCCTACAGTGGCCACCACAACCTTAAGGCCGGCACGTACGTTGGGGGCACCGCACACTATCTGTACCGGACCCTGTCCATACTCCACCGTGGTGATGTGCAGGTGGTCTGAGTCGGGGTGGTCTATGCACGTGAGCACCTCGCCGACGACAAGACCTTCAAGCCCGCCCCTGACGGTCTCGATGCGCTCAAGAGATTCCACCTCCAGGCCTATATCGGTCAATACACGGGCTGCTTCTTCAGCACTTAACTCTGTGTCTATATAGCTTTTAAGCCAACTATATGATATCTTCATCTCTGTTTGTTTTGTTTTTCAGGTCTGCAAGATACGAAAAATCGACGACAGTTGAAATTTAGCGATAAAATTATTGCACACAAAGCGAATGCAGGCAAGTCAAACACCCCTACAACATGACGACAAACAACCCTGCTCTCATTCACCACTGCGCACACCGTCATATAGACGTCAAAACCCACCTGCCGACATCGACAAGTGGGTTAATCCGAACAGTGTAAACCCTGTGACTAAAGAGAGTTTACATGTAGAGAAAGACCGCTCTTAAGGTTAGATGCTTTGTTTTTGTGGATAATATTGCGTTTAGCAAGCTTATCGAGCATCGAAGCCACCTTGGGAAGAAGTTTCTCTGCCGCTTCTTTGTCAGACGTGTTGCGAAGAGCCTTTACCGCATTACGTGTAGTCTTGTGGTAATATTTGTTACGAAGCCTTTTGACATCGGTCTGACGAATCCTTTTCTTTGATGACTTATGGTTTGCCATTATTGTCTTTATTTCAAGTAATTAACTTTTAATATTTGTAGTCCGTAGGGGAATCGAACCCCTGTTGCAAGAATGAGAATCTTGAGTCCTAGCCTCTAGACGAACGGACCGAATGAGACGTAATCTTCTCGATTGTGGATGCAAAGATATGTAACTTTTTCAGACAAACAAAATATTATGAAACATTTTTTCATCCGATTTTTCACACAAACACACAACAGACTAACAACCAGCCAATTAAACCGAACAAAAACTTTTCGTCGTCATGCTTCCCCACATGCGACAGCACGACAAAATCAACACATGGCGGCATCAGGCCGTCAACATGCCTGCAAACTCCTTGGGCGTACACCCCTCCTGCCGCCTGACAAAGCGCACAAAATGTTGCGGATGGCTGAACCCCAGCGCCTCCGACACATGCTTTACCGTGCCGGCAGGAGCCGTCATCATCTCTTTGACCACCGATATCATCTTAAGTTGAATAAGTTCCTGCGCAGCCTTACCCGTCTGCTGCCTCACCAAGTCGCCGAAATAGTCGGGAGAGAGGCATATCCTGTCGGCGAAATATTTGACGGCGGGTATTCCGTACGTGGCTGCCAGGCCAGAGTGCAGGCAGTCGCCGAGCAGCTGTTCAAACCGCGCCAACGCGTCGTGGCTCATGTTTTCACGAGTGACGAACCGCCTTTCGTAAAAGCGCATGCAGTAATTGAGCAGCACCTCTATATCAGAGACTATCAGCGACTTGAAAAACCTGCCGACAGGACGCCGGCAATCTTATACATATAGTCTTGCAGCACTATGCGCTCTTCGGCCGACAGGTGAAGTGCCTCGTCGGAGGCGTACGAGAAGAACGAGTACCGATCCATGCAACGGCCCTGTCGACTCGGGCACAGGTCCGTCGAAACGGACAACTCCGACAAGCGGATGGCGGGTCCCGGAGCCGAAAAAGCGGTTGTATTGCTCTATGGTGTCGACCCTGACGATATCGGGAACACTTTAAATATATGCGTATGATTTCCCATGCAAAGGAAACCATTTGCGACGATAATACAAGCGCCGCGTCCAAAAATCCGTAACCGGGGTAGTTTTACCGGTAAGAAAGGTATCTCCGCACAGGCCGGAAAGACTTAACTTTGCAGCAACAAAAACACACGACAAATGAACGGCATAACAGAGAGGATGAGGCGCGGCCGACCGTCCCGACGAATCGGAGCCCGACCACCTGCTACTATGTCAGGAGACAGAGCGCACCTGAGAGCTTGTAGGCCGCCTCAACACCGGCTACCGCTCACCTGACGAGACAAGAGCGTTGCTTGAACGCATATGGGGACAGCACTTAGACGACTCGGTACGTCTTTTCGCCCCCTTTTACACGGCATTCGGCAAGGCCGCATCTGTGAGCAGGGATGTATTCATCAACTTCGGATGCACCTTTCTCGACTATGGAGGCATCACCTTAGAGGACGGCGTGTTTATAGGTCCGGGGGTCAAGATAGTGACCGAGGGACATCCCGAACAACCGCAAGAGCGTCACAAGCTTGTCACCGGGCCGGTAAGGATATGCCGCAACGCATAGACAGGAGCCGGGGCCATAATATTGCCGGGGGTGACCGTGGGTAAGAACGCCATAGTGGCGGCAGGAGCCGTCGTAACCAAAGACGTGCCCGCCAATACAGTCACGGCAGGCATACCGGCCAAAGCACAGAGACAGATAAAAACAGACCAAATACTGTAACAATGAACAAAAGATACCCCATCCTGCTTGCCTTATGCGGCATAATCACCGCATGGACGGGATGCAAAAGAGCCAACGACAACCGAAACGACATGAAAACACTCGAACTGACAACCGCATGGGACAAGACATTTCCCAAAAGCGACAAGGTGACCCACAGCAAGGTCACATTCACCAACCGTTACGGCATCACACTGGCCGCCGACATGTATGTACCCAAAGACAGCACGGGCAGGCTTCCAGCAATAGCCGTATGCGGACCTTTCGGCGCCGTCAAAGAGCAGGCCTCGGGCCTTTACGCCCAGACCATGGCCGAGCGCGGTTTTCTGACAATAGCCTTCGACCCCTCATACACGGGCGAGAGCGGCGGCGAACCTCGTCATGTGACATCGCCCGACATCAACACGGAAGACTTCAGCGCCGCCGTCGACATGCTCACAACATGCGAGAGGGTCGACCCCCGGCAGATAGGCGTCATAGGAATATGCGGATGGGGAGGTCTGGCCATCAATGCCGCAGCGGCAGATCCTCGCATCAAAGCGACGGTGGCATCGACAATGTATGACATGAGCCGGGTCAGCGCATGCGGCTATTTCGACGCCGACGACAACGCAGAGGCACGCAACACAATGCGCCGTGAGCTTGCAAAACAACGCACCGAAGATTACCGCAACGGCTTCCAGAAACCCGGCGGAGGGGTCCCCGACCGGCTGGATGACGACGCGCCGCAGTTCATGAAAGACTATCACGCCTACTACAAGACCCCGCGCGGCTATCACACACGCTCACTCAACTCCAATCAGGGGCGAAATGCCACAGCGACCATACCATTCATCAACTTCCCTCTGATGAGCCGCGCCGACGAGATAGAGAGCGCCGTGCTTGTCATACACGGAGAGAAGGCCCACTCGCTATACTTCGGACAGGACGCCTTCAAGAAGCTAACAGGCAGCAACAAAGAGCTGCTGATAATATCCGGGGCTTCTCACACCGACCTATATGACCGAACAGAGATAATACCGTTTGACAGAATGGAGGCCTTTTTCAGAAGCAACCTCGCCCTCCCTTCCGCCGAAGAGTGAGCTGCGGAAAGTCTGTTTTTTTTGGCATTCATTGCGTCAATTCGAGGTAATTGGATATCTTTGCAAAGAAAAACAGAGATAACATGTTGCCTTGCGTCTCCATAATAACAGTGGTGTACAATGCCGCCGCCGATTTGCGCCTCACGCTCGATAACCTTTTGCGCATAAAGTACGAAAACCTTGAGCTGATAGTCGTAGACGGCGGCTCTTCAGACGGCACACGCGCCGTCATAGAGGAGCATTCGCTCGACATCAAGCACTGGGTCAGCGAACCCGACAACGGCATATACGACGCCATGAACAAGGGTCTGCGCATGTGCGGAGGCGACTATGTGTGGTTCATAAACGCCGGCGACACCGTATATGACGAATATGTGCTGGAAAACATATTCAAGGGACACGAACAGTTTGCCGACGTATATTACGGCGAGACGCTCATAACCGACACCGACGGCAACATAAAGGGGTTGCGCAAGAAAAAACTCCCCGCCAACCTTACATGGCTATCTCTTAAGCGCGGCATGGTGGTGTGTCACCAGTCGTTCATAGCCCTGCGGGCAATCGTGCCCCAATACGACCTGCAATACAGGTATGCCGCCGACATAGACTGGGTGATAAAGACACTCCGCAAAAGCAGGGAGACGGTCAACACCCACTCCATACTATCGGTGTTCAGAGAGGGAGGAGTAAGCTCGTCGCACCGCCGCGAGAGCCTACGCGAGCGCTTCAGGATAATGTGCCGCTACTACGGAGTGGCGGCCACCGTATTGGCACACATATATTTCATTTTCACGCTGTTTTCATCGCCCTACCGCAAAAAATGGCGTAGGTTCAAACTGTAAGGACGGGAGGCGGCAGGGTTTTGCCGGCAGGTTTCCGCACCGGCAGGGCTTTGTTCTGACAGGGTTTACTCCGGCAGGTTTTTGCTCCGGCAGGGCGGCGATGGGTCCGGCAGGCTGTCGAAAGGACTATACCACCTCGGGTAAGAATCAAAGAAATCAAAGAACCAAAGAATTAATCATTGGCGGACACAACGCACGCTATGACCTCCCCGCTTATCATAGCCACCGCCAACGCCCAAACTTCCGCCAACAGGGAAGTACAGAATGTACGCGTCGTCAGAACTGCTTTCAACCGAAGCCCAATAGTGTCCGTTTGAACCAGCGTCGCCCAACAAACCGTCCGAGTAGCGTCGCCAACCGACAGCGGAAAACTCCTCCGCAAGAAGCGCATCCCGAACAGCCGCACCTTGTCATTTACACATGATGTCCGTCCCGAAACCTTGCATACTCACTTACTTAAACGAAGCGACATGCCGCCTATGCTCCGACAGGTCATTAATGCGACTTGCTGTCGGCACATGTAGAGCAGTTATTGCTGCAAGAGGGGGTGCAACGGTCGGACTCTTCGTCGGGCAACAGACCAAGGGCACGCTCCTCCTCGATTATCTCGGCAGTGGCGCACTTGAGTCCGCGCTTTTTCATCTCGTCGTTTTCGCCCACCTCACCCTGTATGTGATGCCCCTTGCGCAAGAGCGTTATAGAGAGACCCAACATGAGCAAGGCGGTAAAAATAACTGCTATTAGTATTGTAACAAGCGTTGCCATCCGTGAAAATTTTATATCTTTGAACGTTAATTTGTGGAGACTGTTTTCCACTACAAAGATATGCAAATTTCGCGCCCCGGCGAGCGTTATTGTGCCATAAAAACAACAACCGCACGAGCGGCGGGGGCTAAAAGCGACATGTATGAAGATAGTTATTGCAGGAGCCGGTCAGGTTGGCAGCCATCTGGCCCGCATGCTCAGTGACGAGGTGCACGACATAGTGGTTATCGACGACGACCCCAAAAACATTGAAAATGTGAGCGGGTTTGCCGACATAATAACCATCACGGGCGACGCCACCACTTTCGAGGCGCTGACCAAGGCCGAGGTGTCGAAGGCCAACCTGTTCATAGCGGTCGGTCCCGTAGAGAGCAAGAACATAATAGCCGCGACGCTGGCCAAGCAGCTGGGTGCCAAAAAGTCTATCGCCCGCATAGACAACGACGAGTATCTGCGTCCCAACAACAACGAGATATTCATAAACATGGGCATCGACTACCTGTTCTACCCCGAGATGGTGGCCGCCGGCGAGGTGATAACCCTTCTGGGCAACACGGGCACCTCTGAGTATGTCAACTTCTCGGGCGGCAAGCTGTCGTTGGTAGTGTTCAAGTTAGAGTCGTCGTCGCCACTGATAGACCACACTCTGGCCGAGATGACCGCACGTGCCGGCAAGATGAACTATCGCACGGTGGCCATATCGCGCAAGGGCAAGACCATCATACCCACCGGCTCCGACTATTTCAAAGAGGAAGACACCATATATATAATAACCGACCACAAGTCTATGAACGAACTGCTGGCACTCTCGGGCCGGGACAATGTCAAGGTGCGCAACATGATGATATTGGGCGGCAGCAAGATAGGCCAGCGCGTGGCCCTGTCGTTACAAAACCAGGTCAACGTCAAGCTGGTGGACTACAACGAAGAGAAGGCCCACAAGCTGGCCGAGATGCTCGACCACACACTGGTCATAGCCGAAGACGGGCGCAACACCGAGGCCATGATAGAAGAGGACCTGGGCAGCATGGATGCCTTTGTGGCTGTCACAGGACGCTCGGAGACCAACATACTGGCCGCCATGCTCGCCAAGAAGATGGGGGTCAAAAAGGTGATTGCCGAGATAGAGAACATAAACTACATATCGCTTGCCGAGAGCATGGGCATAGACACGATCATAAACAAGAAGCTGACCACCGCCAGCAGCATCTTCCGCTTCACCATGAACACCGACGTTCAGGCCATCAAGTGCCTCAACGGATGCGATGCCGAGGTCTTGGAGTTCATCGCCAAGCCCGACAGCCACATCACCAAGATGCCGTTGCGCGACGTGCACTTCACGGCAGGGGCCACAGTGGGCGGCGTAGTACGCGGCGACAAGGTGTTCATAGCCACTGGCGACACCGAGATAAAAGCCTATGACCGGGTGGTGGTCTTCTCGCTGCCCGACGCGATATCGAAGATAGGACGCTTCTTTGAATAAAACGTGGAGGGGGTCTGAAAAAGGCGGCAAACTTACGCAGCGTCACATTTAGACAAACAAGTAAAAAACAGATATTTATGGCGACATTTGAAGTAAGGGGCGGGCGCCGTCTTGGCGGCGAGATAACACCCCAGGGGGCCAAGAACGAGGCGTTGGAGGTGCTATGCGCCGTTCTGCTCACGCCCGAAAAGGTGACAATATCAAACATACCCAACATAGTCGACGTCATGAAGCTCATAGAGCTGTTAGGCAAGATGGGGGTAGAGGTTGAAAAGATAGACCGCCACACCTATTCGTTCCAGGCGCGCAATATAGACTGGAGCTATATCGAGAGCGACGACTACCGCAAAAATATCGCCAAGTCGCGCGGCTCGGTTATGGTGTTGGGTCCGCTGCTGGCGCGGTTCGGACGCGGTTACGCCCCCAAGCCGGGAGGCGACAAGATAGGACGCCGCCGTCTGGACACCCACTTCATAGGCTTCGAGAAGCTCGGCGCGCGCTTCAGCTACGACGCGGGCGAGTCGCACTTCAAGGTAGAGGCCGACAAGCTGCGGGGCACATACATGCTGCTCGACGAGGCGTCTGTCACCGGCACGGCCAACATAGTGATGGCTGCGGTGTTGGCCGAGGGCACCACCACCATATACAATGCCGCATGCGAACCATACATACAACAGCTCTGCCGCATGCTCTGCCGCATGGGCGCGCGCATCAGCGGCATAGGCTCCAACCTGCTGACGATAGAGGGTGTGACCTCTCTGCACGGCACCACACACCGCATGTTGCCCGACATGATAGAGGTGGGCAGCTTCATAGGCATGGCGGCCATGACACGCTCTGAGATAACCATCAAGGATGTGTCGTACGAAAACCTGGGCATCATACCGCAACAGTTCGAGCGCATGGGCATAGTGTTCGAGCAGAAGGGCGACGACATATACATACCCGCCCGCGACAGCTATCAGATAGAGAGCTTCATAGACGGCTCCATCATGACCATTGCCGATGCTCCGTGGCCGGGACTCACCCCCGACCTGCTGTCGGTGATGCTTGTGGTGGCCACACAGGCCAAGGGCACGGTGCTGATACACCAGAAGATGTTCGAGAGCCGCCTCTTCTTCGTCGACAAGCTCATAGACATGGGCGCGCAGATAATATTGTGCGATCCTCACCGCGCCACGGTCATAGGGCACAACCACCAGATAAGGCTGCGTCCGTCGGTGATGTCGTCGCCCGACATACGCGCCGGCGTGGCCCTGCTGATAGCCGCCATGTCGGCCGACGGCAAGAGCGTCATTCAGAACGTCGAGCAGATAGACCGCGGATATGAAGAGATAGACACGCGCCTCAACGCTTTGGGCGCCGACATACGCAGAATATAACACCCCGCAAGACATGTTTGAAAACAAAACCATTTACGAGGTAAACATACGCCAATACACCCCCGAGGGCACCTTTGCCGCTTTCGAGCCTCATATAGAACGGCTGCGCGACATGGGCGTGGGCGTGTTGTGGTTCATGCCCATATATCCCATAGGGGTGCCCCACCGCAAGGGTTCGCTGGGCAGCTATTACTCAATATCAGACTACAAGGGCGTCAATCCCGAGTTCGGAACGAAAGACGACTTCCTCCGGCTGGTCGACAAGGCTCACGACATGGGCATGTATGTGCTGTTAGACATGGTGTGCAACCACACGGCCTGGGATAACGTATGGCTCAGGGAGGGTCACACCGACTGGTATGCCACCGACGAGCACGGCAATGTGATATCGCCGTTTGACTGGACCGACACCGCCAAGCTCAATTACAGCAACCACTATATGAGGATGGCCATGATAGAGGCCATGGAGTATTGGGTGACAGAGTTCGGTGTGGACGGCTTCCGCGAGGACATGGCGGGCCTTGTGCCGCTCGACTTCTGGCAGCAGGCCATAGGTCACCTCCGCAGGCTCAAGCCCGACATATTCATGCTCGGCGAGGTCGAGGACCCGGCTTTCGACGCGGCAGGACTCTTCGACGCCACGTATGCCTGGGAGTTCGGCCATCTGATGGAGCGTGTGGCCGGCGGCAGATATGGGGCCGACGAGCTGCGGGGACGCCTCGACTATGAGCGTAGCACCTTCCCCGCGTGGGCGGGACGGCTGCGCTTCACCTCCAACCACGACGAGAACAGCTGGAGCGGCTCGGAGTATGAACGCATGGGCGAGGCGGCCCACGCAATGGCGGCCCTGACCTTCGTGACTCCATCGATACCGCTGATATATTCGGGGCAGGAGGCGGGCAACAGACGCCGCATCGAGTTTTTCGACAAAGACCTGATAGACTGGAGCGATCTTGCCAAGATGAACGACTTCTACCGTCAGTTGTGCCGGCTCAAAAGCAGTCTGTCGGTGTTACGCTCGGGAGAAGAAGGTGCCCCCGTCGAGTACATGGCATCGTCGCAACCCGAGAACGTGCTGGCCTTCAAGCGCAAAGACGGGCACTCTACCCTCATAGCCGTCTTTAACATGACTCCATACCACATACAGCCAGCCTTTTACGACGACGACTACACCGGCACATACAACAAGCTGTGGCATGGCACCATGGAGCTTTGCAGCGGCAGGTACGACCCATTCGCGCCGTGGGAGTTCAAGATATACTACAAGGAGGGATAACGCCCCATGCCTGGGGGCGCCGTGCTGTCGCCCGGCGTTATTTTTTGCGGCAGGTGTCATGAGCGCTTTTGGGACGTGTTGTATCTGCGGCAGGTGTCGAAACATGTAGCCCCGCAGCCATTGTTTCCGTAGCGGACGCAAGAAGTCTGTCCGAGTCAACCGCTCCACCAATCTTACAATTACCCTCTTTATGTGGAACATGACAGGCAACGTCTTGCCTATGACTTCGAACAGACTCTAAATCAAAGCCCTTACGGGCATCATAGCGCCGTCTTACGCCTCACCATTCGAGGAAGAAGGCGTGCGGCTGGTATGACAACACCTCGGGCGTGTCGTGGTTTTTGAGCCACAACGGCTCTTTGAGCGAAAAGGCCACCTGCTGTGCAGGAGTCTGTCCGCCGAAGAATGAGACAGCCTTTTCAAGCACGGCAAGCTCGCTTTCAGAAAAGACACCGCCATCCGCAGGGCAGACACTCTCCAAGAGTGTTGAATAGACGGGGGTACCCGACCCGTCGGTAACGCTCTCGTGCACATGCACCAGTCCGCACAGCCCCAGCATGCCCACTATGGTCTCCCAGCAATACACCCTTATGCCGCAGTCGGCGGTAGACTCATACACAAGGCCCGTAACAGAGCGACAGGTGGTGCGGTAATGGGCAAAGTCGACATAAAACAGCATGCGCGACAACGACTCCATTGTCAGCTTCATGCGGCTGCCCAGATATGATATCACAGAGGTGAGCCTGTTGAAGTCGAGCGCACGGAAGCCGTTAAGCTCGCTCGGACGTTTATAGGCGTGACAGAGCGACGACAAAAGCGATTTGACACGCAGCTGAGGGTCGTCAGACACAGCTTCAGAGCGCCGCTTGAGCGCCTCGTACTCATTGCTGCCCAGCGAGTTGCGGGCAAGGTCGAGATAGTTTGCAAACACATCGCTGTTTTCAAGCGACAATATCATGCGACCTAAGGCGGGGGCGGGCAGCTCTCCTCGCTCATACTTCTTGATGGTGTTAGGGCCCATGGACAGTATCTCGCTGAGACGGTGAGGGGTCAGCCCATAACGCTCACGCAACGCTACGATCTCTTCGGGAAACGGCAACCCATATTTCTGTCGATAGAGGTTTTCCGCCTGCATAAGATTTATGCCCTCTACCTTATCCGGCAACGACGCCGAATCATAACAATGACACACCACATCAAACTTCTCGTTCTTAAACGAGACGGCGTGTCGGACGCGCCTGAATACGCGTTCGGCCTTCTTTTGAGACTTCATAAATTTAAAATATTATCGATTAGCACGTTAAAGATATGTCTTTTTTACCTAAAAAACAACTCTCAAACCCATTTCAAAATACCGCGCGCCACTAATACCCGCACTATAAGTGAACGGCCGCACAAAAGGCGCAACATATTAGCGGGCCAAAAGCTCCCTGCGGCAAGTGTCGCAAAATTCAAACGGACATTAAAGTGATTTTCGTGTATCTGATTTTTTTTTCGTTTTTTTCACTTTTTTACCCGACAACACCCCCGAAACAGAGCATATCGCCATCAATAAAGCCATCCGTCTCATTACACCGCACAGTCAGGCTGCGGCATTTTCCCCTGTAATTTGCCCTGCTCATTTGTTTGTTGTTTGGCAAAAAAGAATTATCTTTGCAGCGCTGTTTAATAAAATTTTTACAACTATGCCTAAAATGAAGACTATTTCGGGAGCTAAAAAACGCTTTACGCTCACCGGCTCGGGAAAGGTCAAAAGAAAGCATGCTTTCAAAAGACATATCCTGACTAAAAAGACCACCAAACAAAAGCGTAATTTGACGCACACCGGTATCGCTACCTCTTCAGATGCGATAACCATTCGCTCGATGCTTGTAAAATAAGCACTTCAAGCGTGATTTTTTATTTGTTTAATTAAGATCGACTTAGCACCAAAGAGCCGCAAGGCCGCTAACCGTTCAAAAAAGTAACACTATGCCAAGATCAGTAAACGCCGTTGCCTCAAGAGCCAGAAGAAAAAGAGTGTTGAAACTGGCCAAAGGTAACTTCCTTGCCAGAAGAAACGTCTGGACCGTTGCCAAAAACACGGTTGAAAAAGGTTTGACTTATGCTTACCGCGACCGTAAAAACAAAAAACGCGAGTTCCGCGCACTTTGGATTCAACGTATAAACGCCGCTGCCAGAATGCACGGCATGACCTACTCTGAATTTATCGGCAAGGTAAACAAAAAAGGTATCGAACTTAACCGCAAAGTCCTTGCAGACCTCGCGATGAACCATCCGCAGGCTTTTGTAAAAATTGTCGACTTGGTAAAATAGCCGTCGACTAATAAACAGTCTCAGAGCATCCGACATTTCGGATGCTCTTTTTTTGTCGCTTTGCTCGCAAAGGTCGTGCGGCGTTTGCGCGTACATCCCTCTGTTGCGGAGGCCCACCCATTTCCGATAGTCAGCCTGGCCTCTCGCCGCCCTGCCGGGGTAAAAGCCATACGACACCCAAAACTGCCTGGTCAAATGAAAGAGTTACACTCAGACCGCGCCTGCCGAAACGAAGCCTGTCGATGCAAAAAACATATAGTATATATGCGTCAAAACAATGCCTTAGTCATTAATAGACTGGAGTTTCCCGCTGTCGGTTACCGCTACCCCACGAGCGGTTCGTTGCTCACTGCGGGTACGTGGGGCTACTATTGGTCGTCATTTGCTCTTGGTTCTGGCAGCGCGTACGGCCTGTGGTTCAGTAGCAGTGATTTGACCGTGGACAGCAGCAATAGGCAGTACGGGCTTAGCGTGCGTTGTGTCCGCTAAATATTAATACTTTGGTTCTTTGATTTCTTTGATTCTTCCCCGAGGGGGTCACAGACCCTTTCGATAGCCTGCGGGGCCTATGGCCACTCTGCCGGAGCTGGCGGGTGATTCAGTTGTGCGTGCTTTTGCTTCACTGCCCGCTATGCTCTGCCGTGCTGCTGTTTTGTTTACTGTTTTGCTCCCGCGTTTTTCCGTCGAGAGTCATGCCCCTGTTTAATACCTTTCAGGTACCAACCACAAGGGCCAGAAACGAAAAAGAGGAGTAAAGGTGTGAGACCCGAGTCGAAACACCTTTACTCCTCTTTTTTGTACTTCCGCCTTAGTTGTTCCTCAAAAATATCAAAACGGGGTCCGTGACCCCTCCCCCGGAAGGGCCGCCGGAGGCAGTGCCAGCAAATCAAAACGGCAGTGACCGCAAACCATTATCCGCAGTGCCGTTTACAAAGACGCGGGGTCGATGTGGTCTTTTTCGATATCCTTGAAATATTTGTAGGTGCCTACTTTAAGCTCGGCGGTGGCATCTTCGTCGCACACTATTATGCCTTTGGGGTGTGTCTGCAATGCCGATATTGTCCACATGTGGCTGACGGCTCCCTCTATGCCGTGATGCAGGGCGCGGGCCTTGGCGTGTCCGTTGACTATTATGAGCACCTCTTTGGAGTCGAGAATGGTGCCTACGCCTACCGTGAGGGCTGTCTGGGGCACTTTGTTCACGTCGCCGTCGAAGAATCGCGAGTTGGCGATGATGGTGTCTTGTGTGAGGGTCTTCATGCGCGTACGCGAGCTGAGGGAAGAGCACGGCTCGTTGAAGGCGATGTGTCCGTCGGGACCTATCCCGCCCATGAAGAGGTCGATGCCGCCGTAGCTCTTGATCTTGGCTTCATAATCGGCGCACTCTTTCTCGGGCGATGCGGCATTACCGTTGAGAATGTTGACGTTTTCGCGTTTTATGTCGATGTGAGAAAAGAAGTTAGACCACATGAAAGTGTAATAGCTCTGCGGGTGGTCTTGCGGTATGCCCACATATTCGTCCATGTTAAATGTCACTACGTTGGCAAAAGAGACGCGTCCGCTCTTGTGCAGACGTATCAGCTCTCGATATGTGCCCATGGGAGTGCTGCCGGTGGGCAGTCCGAGCACGAACGGACGGTCGGCCGTGGGGTTGAACTCTGTGATTTTCTTCACTATGTAGGCCGCAGCCCATTCGGAAATCTTCTGATAATCCGGTTGGATAATTACTCTCATATTATTGGGTTTTTAGCTTTGAGTCGTCTTGGCCTTCCGAAGAAGTGACTGTTTTTTCGTTGGCGCCGTCGTGCCGCAGCAAAACGGCTTTCAATCCGCAGATAGACCGTTGGCAGCTCTCTACAGGTTAAAGAGAGGGTGTTTCGACGGTGTTTTCCGGCAAATCTTATAACAAAGGTATAATTTTTCTTGAAATAATGAAAACAAATGCTTAATTTCGCTTCATAAAATTCAACACAACAGCGATTATGAAAAAGCTATTATTCGTGTTGGCGGCATTGACCCTTGTTCTTCCCGCCACCGCCCAGAAGAAGGCGAAAAAAGAGGCTCCCAAAGCGGAACCCGCCTATGTTTTCACCGATGTCAAGGTTAACCCCATAACCGATGTGCGCAACCAGGCCCGCTCCGGCACCTGTTGGAGCTTTTCGAGCATGGCCGTTGTCGAGAGCGACGTTCACAAACACGGTAAGGCCGACAAAGATCTTGACCTCTCTGAGATGTGGATAGTGCGCCACGCTTACTTGGACAAGATAATCAAATATGTGCGCATGCACGGCAAGGCCGAGTTGGGTCAGGGCGGTAATGCACACGATGTCACCAACATGATAGAGAAATACGGCATCGTTCCCGAGAGCGTATATCCGGGTCTCAATTACGGCACCGACATGCACGTACACGGCGAGGTTGACGGTGTGCTCAAGGCCTATGCCGATGTTATTGTCAAAAACCCCAACCGCACCATCTCTACGGCGTGGATAAACGGAGTCGAGAGCATCCTCGACGCCTATTTCGGCCAGCGTCCCGAGACCTTCGAGGTCAACGGCAAGACGTACACCCCCAAGTCTTACGCCGAGGAGCTTGGCATCACCAACCGCGACTATATCGATGTGACCTCGTTCACGCACCATCCGTTCGGCGAGAAGTTTGCCCTTGAGATACCCGACAACTGGGCCTGGGGCCTCTCTTACAACGTGCCTTTAGAGGATATGATGGCGATACTCGACGAGGTTATAGAGAACGGTTACACCGTGTGCTGGGGCTCTGACGTTAGCGAGAAGGGCTTTGCATATAACAAAGGCTTCGCAGTGCTTCCCGAGACCGACATCAAGGCGATGGACAACAACGAGCAGCAGCGCTGGGTTGCCCTCACGCCTGCCGAGAGAAACGCTCAGATGTACAAGTTCGACAAACCCGTTCCCGAAAAGAAGGTGACTCAGCAGATGCGTCAGCAGATGTTCGATAACTACACCACCACCGACGACCACGGCATGCAGATCTTCGGCGTGGCTACAGACCAGAACGGCAACAAATTCTATAAGGTCAAAAACTCATGGGGCACCGAGCAACTCTATGGCGGCTGCTTCTATGTGTCAGCCCCCTTCGTTGCGGCTAAGACCACCAACCTGTCGTTCAACAAAAACGCCCTCTCTAAAGCCACCCGCGACAAATACGGCATCGAATAGCGGCTTTCAGATATGAAGTATCAGCGGACACCCCAAAAGGTGTCCGTTTTTTGCCTTTCACCACACGGCCGACACACCCTTTGCCTTATACCATGCAGTCACCGACAGAAGGGGCTTTATGTAAAATAGAGTTAAAATAATTGCAAAAATATTTGACAGCTAAACGATTATTATTATATTTGCGGTATCGGATTATATAGACATGGACGGCTTATGGCCGCCATGTATTTGCATATCAGATATTTAAATTTATTTTTATATAATTAGTTATCATGAAGAGGGTTTTAATTGTCTTGGCGTCAATGCCCATTATCTTTAGTAATTGCACCAAACAAAATGTCAGAGAGGAGAGACCCGACACAGGTGAAGTACGCGTAGTGTTGGCTCCCATGCCGTCGGAAATGACCGATCTTCGTAACGGCAAAAGCACCTATACACAAGTCGATGCGACCAATCCGCTGAAAACCAATTTCATCAACAAAGATGAAGTGGGTATGTTTGTCGGCAGCACAAGCGACATAGCATCCGCTCCCGGTATCGGCGTCTTGTCACAGAGCAACATACGCTTCATGCACTCTAACGGTTCATGGTTGCAGCAGTTCGACGGTACCGACCACGACCTGCTCGACTTTGCCGTAAATAACTCAGGCAGTGCCGTCGAGTCGCGTTTCATGTGTTACTATCCCCACACATCAATGGCAGGCAGCCCTTTCAATGAGCAGAGTTCGTTTGCCAACTTCCCCACTGCGGCATACACCCTCAATGCAGATATGTCTACCGCCGCCAAATTTGCCCTTAACGACGTCTTGGGCGGCGCAACCGACCTTACCCCCACCACCGACGGCTCATACGCCAAGCTGTCGCTGACAATGGAGCACCTCAACAGCTGCCTTGCCTTCAATATAACCAAGTCGACAGAGTGGGCCGACGACGACAAGCTCGAACTTGTGAAGGTATCGCTCGACGGCGTGTACGTAGACGGCACCTACGACATGAGCAAGACCCTCAAGAGCGACATATGTTCAAGCGTTGCCGTAAAGCAAGGTGCGACCACTACCCGCGTGTTTAAGGACTATGCCACCCCCGTGGCCCTCAAAGTGAAAGACGCAGACCACACCGGCGAAAAAGCCGAATTGCTGGTAGTGCCTTTCACTCTCGACAAAAACAATGTCGCCACCACCACTCTGGAGGTTGAGGTGAAGCACACCATGTCTGACGGCACCACCGAAAGCAAGACCTATCTTTGCGAGCTGCCCGTAAGCACCACCGATCCTGCCAAGAACACCTTCAAGGCCAACGTCAAATACTCATACAACGTAAGTGTCAACCGCGGCTCTCTGGGCGTGATCCTTGAGGGTCCCGACGAGTGGGGCGAGGGTCCCACTGCCGAAGGTACCGTCATACTCAACCCCGACGACCCCACCGTCACAATAACACTCCCCTCTGAGATAACAGACAACAACGGCATGCTTCAGTGTGCGTCTGAGGCCAAGAGTTACACATTCGGCATAGAGTCGAGCAAGTATAGCCTCAGCAACTTCTCTGTCAATGTATTGCCTACGGGCAAGACGTTGCAGATAACCTCTAACGGCACCTCGATAAAGAACGGGCAGACGGTTGAGACCGGCGAGTTTCAGCTCACCAACTTCCCCAGCAACACCAGCAATAACGACAATGTGCCCATCAACACATACAGGACAGTGACTCTCAACGTCATACACGACATGACCTCTCAGGGCGGGCCCACCACCAAAGAGATTATCAAGAAGATACAGTTTGAGCAAGAGCCGGTGCTGGCATTGCAGTCTGTCATGCCCGTAGGCGACCTGCCCGCCACCAATCCCTCTTCTGATGTGGCCATAAGGGTGAAGATGGCACAGGGCTACAACGAAAACAACTTCGAGATAGCCAAAGTTGCCGACGGAATATCGGTACACACCACCACCGAAGCCGGCAATATATTGGTGATAACACTCAGCGGATTTACCGACAACAAAGACGGTGTCGTCAAGTTGTATCCGGTGAAGGCAACCTACAAAGGTATCAGCATCACCTTCCTGATACACAACATCACCCAGCTGGCAAAGTAATCAGACAGCGCCTTTGACGCGTCACCGGCCCGGAAAGGGGCGCAATCTCACGTCGGGCACCCCAAGAAACAATAACGAATGCCACTGAACATAACCTGTTCAATGGCATTCGTTATTGTGTTCGTTACTGCCTCACATGAATGTCTCCCCGCATTGAACCTTTTGATATCAACTTCAGAACCAAAAATGGAAATATGGTATAAAGGTGTGAGACGCATGTCGAAACACCTTTATACCATATTTTCGTACTTCCGCCTTAGTTTGCCCTCAAACATATCAAAACGGGGTCCGTGACCCCTCCCCCGGAAGGGCCGCCGGAGGCAGTTCCGGCAGCACATTCCGTCAGTTCTTCCCCTCTCGGCGCGGTGATTTGAAAATAAAGTGATATCTTTGGCGGTTGAAATCAGGGAGGAGCGCATAGGCGAGGATGAGAGATTTTGCAGCGATAGACTTTGAGACGGCTAACGGCAGACGTTCGAGCGTTTGCAGTGTCGGTGTCGTCGTTGTGCGAGACGGTGTCATCGTCGACACCTATTACAGCCTGATACGCCCGTGGCCCAACTATTACAGCCGTTTTACCACAGCGATACACGGGCTTTCGCGTGGCGACACCGATACTGCCATGCCTTTCCCGTCGGTATGGCAGTGTGTTGAGCCTCGCATAAAGGGTCTTACGTTGGTGGCCCATAACAGCGCCTTTGACGAAGGGTGCCTTAGGGCGGTTCATGAGTGCTTCGACATGGATTATCCCGACTACCGCTTCATGTGCACCATGCGTCAGTCGCGCAAGACTTTCGGACGCGATTTGCCCAACCACCGCCTCGACACCGTGGCCGCCCGTTGCGGATTCTGCCTCACTGACCATCACAACGCGCTTGCCGACGCATTGGCCTGCGCCCACATAGCCATTAAGATATTGTAAAACCAAAAACAGATAATATGAGAAAAGTGATTGCAATATGCGTGATGCTTATAGCATCTGTCGGCAGTGTCGACGCGCAAAAGAAGTCGGCCAAAGGCGTGCTTAAGGACATCTTCAATAAGGTTAGCGATGTTACCAGCACCATAGTAGACTATCGGCTGACGCCCAAGTCGCTGGAGGGCACATGGTCTTATGTGGGCAGCGCCTGCATGTTCGAGTCTGACGAGCTGTTGAAAAAGGCCGGCGGAGCAGCCGCGGCAGCCAAGATTACCGACAAACTCGACAGCCAGTTGGCCTTGATAGGAGTCAAAGAGGGAGGCCTTACCTACACCTTCCGTGCCGACACCACCTTTACCAGCAAGACTGGCAAGTTTCTCTCTGTGGGCGGCAAGTATGTTCTTGACGGCGATAACGACAAGATAGAGCTGCAATATCGCATAGCGTCATTTCGCTTCATGACGGTAAATGCGACGATAAGACGCAAGGGCAAAAACATAGAGTTGTTGTTTCCCGCCCATAAACTGCTGACAGTGCTTCAGATGGCAGGCAAGATAAACACCACCACCAGCAAGGCCATAGGCGCATTGGCCGAACAGTATGACGGTCTGATGTTGGGATATGAGCTGAAGAAGCAGTAATGCGCGCAGACAGTGGCCGCAAGACGATAAAACGACAATCACCTTTGCGTGGTTGTCGTTTTTATTGTAATTTAGCGAGGGTCTGGCTTTTCAGTGATGTCGAGCTTTAAAAGCTCTTTTATCACCAAGGCAGAGTCTGCGGGCTGATTTATGTGTCGGCATGAGTCGACAATGGCCGATAGCGACGAGTCAGAGGGGAGCAATGGAGCTGCGGACAAAGCCACGGAGTCTGTCATGGCATCCAAGGCGCTCTCTATGTCGGCGGTGTGGTCGGTGCGCATCGCTATTTTGCCGTCCTGGTCTAAGAGTACGGCAAATGGCAGCTCCGCTACAGAATAGGCGTCGGTTGCCGAGTTGTCGTGCACATATATATTGGGCCACGACATGCCCCAGAGGGCGGTTGTCTCGTTGAAGTCGCTTTTCTTGTCAAACACGTTTATGCCGATAGCCCGGGGACTTAGCTGTCCATATTTGTTCGTGAGCGTCTTGATTACGGCGGTGTCGTTCATGCACTTCTCGCACCACGACGCCCAGAAAAACAGTATGGCGGGCTTGCCTTTGACAATCATGTCGGCGAGCTTCTGTCTCTGTCCGTCGGCGTCAATGCCGGCAATGTCAACGAAAGGCTGGCCTACAGCACTTCGTGCGGCGTTATACTTGCGGTTGCGCGTTTTGATTACCGGCGGCAGCTCTTTTGCCGGCAGGTGCGCGATGGTGTTGAGAACCGAGTCTATCTCTCTTGCCTCAAGCATGTTGCTCCATCCGAGCATGACATATCCCGACACTATGTTGTCTTTGTGCTCTTCGACCTGCCTGCCGTAATATTCCGAAATGTTGCGTCTTGTCTCTTTTTTGAGCCTGTCAATGACGCTGTCGCGCCTGGCTCCCCTTAGCGAGGTCTGTGCGTTTTTGCTGTCGGTGAGATACTTGATATATTGGCTCCTGATGTAATTGTCTATGGCGTTTATGCGTCCGTTAAGCTCGGTGCCGCTGATGTATGCCTCCATGTCTCTGCTGAACAGTATGTTGGTCTGTCCCGGCTCGCACACTATTATGCGTTTGTGTCCGTCAATGGCTATGTATCTGAGCTCGGGGGCGGAGGTGTGTCCCGTGAATATGAATGTGCCGCTGTCGACAACGGTGCTGTCTATGGTCCTGCCGTCAATGTCGAGCATGCGCACTACGGTGCCGTTATTTATGAAATCGTCTTCAAAAGCCCCTCTTATGGTGTATAGGTTGTTGTCTGCGCACGAGAATGCCATAAGCGCCAGCAACGGCAAAATGATGTTTTTCATCTCTTTGATGTTGGTTGCCCCAAAGGTATCGCATTTTAAGGTAACGGCAAAATTTTTCGATGCCGCAAGACGGAGAAAAACAAGCACAAAATTTTCGTTGCTATTTATGCCGTTCGGGCTTGCTATTAAGGCAAAATCTGTTCAATGCCGAGACGCCGGCAGCAAACAACACTACAATACCTATCGTCCTATGAGAAATATGGTCGGCACCTTGCCTATAAGAGGTGTGCTCTTTTTTCTCCAGCCTGCAACGGTGTCGGTTTTGATGGACTCCTCGGGCGATGTTATGTTTCGCGCTACGGTCAGTTTAGTTGTGGGGGCGAGTGTCTTGAGCAACACAGCCAGCAACTTGTCGTTGCGATATGGTGCTTCTATGAATATCTGGGTGTACCCTTCGGTGACGGCCATGCGCTCCATTCTCACTATTGCAGAGCGGCGGGCGTCGTCTTTTACCGGCAGATAGCCGTTGAATGTGAATGTCTGTCCTGTAAGGCCCGAAGCCATGAGCGACATTATTATGGAGGAAGCTCCCACCAGCGGCACCACCTCTATGCCACGTCTGTGGGCGACGGCCACCAGCTCGGCTCCCGGATCGGCCACGCCGGGCACGCCGGCCTCCGACATGAGTCCGAGGTCGAAGCCAGCGTCCACAGGGGCGAGCATCGACTCTATCTCTTCGGCACGCGTGTGTTCGTTGAGCACCGAGAATGAAAGGTCGTCTATGACAACTCCGCGATGGCAGCTGCTGATAAAGCGGCGTGCCGACCTCAGCTCCTCGACCACATAGTGACGCAGACGCGCTATGATGCGTCCCACCTCCTCAGGCTGGCTGTAGTCGAGAGGACGGGAGGTGTCTAAAGGTGTCGGTATCAGATATAGCTTCCCCGGCATCGGCATTACTATTCCTCTATCTCTATATCAAATACCAGAGAGTCGAACGGCCTTATATATACGCCGTCGGAGTTGCTGCCCGAGATGCCGTATCCCCATCTGTACGAGAACACCACCGTAGCCTTCTCGCCTTGTTTCATGTTGAGTATGGCCTCTTTGAAGCCGTCTACGAAAGAGCTGCCGTTGAAGTTGAGGGCCGAGTATGACTTGGTGCTTTCATATATGCCGCTCTCTTGGGCTACGCTCTTTATGTTGGTGTCAAACACCTTGCCGTCTATGTAACGGCCGACATAATATATGTCGACATCGTCGTCTTCCTTCACGTTCTCGCCACCCGATACCGACTGTGTTATCTTAAGGTACAGGCCGTCTTTGAGCGAGTCAGAGGCCAGTTTGCCCAGCTTTTGGGTGGCATACTCTATCACCTCGCGCCGGCTTATCTCGGCAGGGTCGTCAGATATGTTGTCAAGACGCAGTGCGCGGTAGACGGGGGTCGATGACGGTATGGTGACGTTGCCGGCAAAACCCTCGACCGACGGTGTCGACGAGCCGTTGGTGCCGAATGCGTAACGCGAGCTGCAATAAAGCTCTAACGAGTCGCCTATATTCATGTGCGCCAATGCCCTGTAAACGCCATCGGTAAGGTCGGAGTTGCCGCTGTAATAACGGGTTATCTCGGGCACGAAGTGAGTGCTGGCCTTGTATGTGCCCAAGCGGCGCGCAATTGCCGGATACATATTGAAGAAGTAGTCGCCCTCAAGGTTCTTGCCCAGACTTGTGGTGTAAACCCAGCTCTTGCTCTCTTGCAGCTCTACCTTCTGGGCAGGCGTGCCGGCCGGATATATCTTGTAATATAGCCCGTCGTCTACCTTGGGTATGTCGGGGCGGTTGGTCTGCATCCAACGCTCCAGCACCATCTCTTCCATGTCAGTGCTGTTGTCTTTTGTGTCGGCGCACGATACAAGGGCCGCGAAAGCCACCGCAACGAGCGATATTCTGGTAAGAATGTCAGTCATTTTTCAATATCCTTTTTATTTCAGCAAAGATAGCAATTGTTGTAAATTTTTCAACGACACCGGCACTTTTATTACCGTATGCCAGCCTTGAGGGCACGAACATCATGAGCGAATCGCCCTCCTGAGCATCTTCAAGGCCCATCGCGAAGCCCTTTATAAGGTCGGTGTGGCCATATCTTATGCCTAACGGACCTGTCTCGACATATTTCATGTCAAAGCCGTCTTCCTCTGCCACCGAGGGTATGTTGGTGACAAACAGTGAGTCGGGACTGCTATTGAAGGTGTACATGGCGTAAAAGACCCACAGCGAGTCGCCGTTGGTGACGCGTAATCTTGACGGATCGGCCGCAGACCTGTTGAGACGCGTTATGAATACGCCGTCATTCTCCCGCACGGGCGTTGTAAGCCCGCCGGTGTATGACATGATACGCTCGCGTTGTGCCGAGTCGCTGTTCTGGTCGGTGCCCTTGTTGCATCCGCATACAAGCAACAAAAGGGCCGCCATTATGGTGTTGCGCATGGTTCGTTGTGTTTGGTCTCTATCTTTCCATGCCGGAAGATGAAAGACGATAAGTAACTTATATTGTACCCCTTAAAGGGCGGTTGCTACCTGCCGTTAAGGCCGAGTTTGTCTAACAGCGCCTTAGTCTGCGGTTTATGGCCGCGGAACTCGACGTAGAGGTCCATTGCAGCGCGTGAGCCTCCCGCCTCAAGCAGCCTGCGGAACGCCTCGGCCGTAGACTGATCGTAGATGCCCCTCTCTTTGAAGAGCGAGAAGGCGTCGGCTTCAAGCACCTCTGACCACTTGTAGCTGTAATATCCCGCCGCATAACCGCCGGCAAATATGTGCGAGAACGATGGCGAGAAGCAGCACCCATCTACCGGAGGCATCACCGAGCACCGTTCCACTGCCTTGCGTTCAAAGGTCTCGACATCGTCATCTATGGCGGTGGCGGTGTGCCATGCCATGTCGTCTATGCCGAAGCCCAGCTGACGCACAGAGGCGTAGCCGCTAAGGTAGTTGCGTCCGGATATGATCTTGTCTATCAGCGACTCGGGTATGGTCTCGCCGGTACGGTAATCTTTGGCCCACAGGGCGAGAAAGTCACGCTCGGTGGCCCAGTTCTCCATTATCTGCGATGGCAGCTCCACAAAATCCCTGTCTACATTGGTGCCCGAGAGCCAGGTGTAGCGTCCTTTGGCGAATATGCCGTGCAGGGCGTGCCCGAACTCGTGCAGCAGGGTGGTGACCTCGTCGAACGTCAGAAGCGAGGGGGTCTCTGCCGTGGGCTTGGTGATGTTGGTGACTACGGTGATGTGAGGACGCGAATCTATGCCCTCGATGAATGTCAGCTCTTTTACGGGATTCATCCATGCGCCGTTGCTTTTGCCGGCGCGGGGGAAGAAGTCCATGTACAGCACGGCCAGATAGCTGCCGTCTTTGTCAAACACCTCGTAAGCCTTGACGTCGGGGTGCCACACCTCTATGTCGGGGTTATGCCTGAATGTCAAGCCGTAAAGCTTGCCGGCGAGCATAAAGAGAGCCTCCTGTACGTTGTCGAGCTTGAAGTACGGTTTCAACATACTGTCGCTCAGAGCATAACGGTCGCTTCTCAACTTCTCTGCCCAATAGCTGAAATCCCACGGCATAAACACGCCCTTGTGGCCGTGCTCCTGCGCGTATGCCGCCACCGCATCGACGTCGGCACGGGCGTAAGGCATAGATTTGTCCAAAAGCTCGTCGAGAAACTCCTCAACGGCCGATTTGCTGCCGGCCATGCGCTCTTCCAACACATAATCGGCAAAGGTGTCGTAGCCCAGCAGACGCGCTTTCTGCCGCCTTAGTTCGACTATGCGTTTGACTGTCTGCGTGTTGTCGAAACGGCTGCCAGCCACGCAACGGCTGTTGTATGCCTTGTAGAGCCTCTCTCTCAGCCCCCGTTGCGACGAGTATTTCATGAACGGGCCATAGCTGGGGGCATCAAGGGTCACCACCCACCCCTCAACTCCTCTTGCCGACGCCTCCTCACGGGCTGCGGTCCTCACGTAGTCCGGCAGGCCATCGAGGTCGCCCTCGTCGGTCAGATGCAGCATATAATCGTTGGTGGCATCGAGCAGGTTTTTCTCGAAATCGAGGCTCAGGCGGCCCAGCTCCTTGTTTATCTCAGACAAACGTCCCTTATCTTCGGGAGAGAGGAGCGCGCCGCCGCGGGCAAACTCCTTGTAGGTGTTGTCTAAGAGCATCGACTGCTCGGCGGAAAGTGACAGCGTGTCACGATTGTCATACACCGCTTTTATGCGTTCAAACAGCTTGCCGTTGTGGTGCACGCCGTCTGAGAATGCCGTTATCTTCTCTGAGGTCTCCATGGCTATAAGCTGCATGGGCTCTGAGGTGTTTGACGAGTTGAGGTTGAAGAGTATGCCGCACACCAGGTCAAGACGGCCTGACGAACGCTCGTATGCCTCTATGGTGTTTTCGAACGTGGGAGGCTCGTGATTGCCGGCAATAGCATCTATCTCACTCTGCGCCTCAGCCATCAGCGTATCTATGGCCGGGGTGTAATGTTCAAGCTTTATCTTACTGAAAGGCACAGTGTTGTGAGGAGTGTGCCAATATGTCAAAAGCGGATTTTCGTTGTTCATTTGCGTACATCCTATTGTGAGGGCGGCCAGTGCGGCAACCGCGGTTACTGATAATTTCATTATAACAAACGTTGTGAGCCTCGTTCAAATTATCGGGACAAAGAAAATATGCCGTCCGCTCCCCCATTGCACCCGCCCCTTGCAGCACGCACGGCCACTGAACCCTGCTTACGCGCATTTCTTTGCTTCCGCCACCTTCCGGCCACTTGCGCCATGCTTCCGACCCTTCCCCCCTTGCTCACGGTCCCTGCTCACAACCCTTTGCTTCCGACCCTTCCCCCCT
>JAIECQ010000062.1 GCA_029068395.1 Rikenellaceae bacterium | reverse complement strand
CAGTGACCAAGTCACGGCGGTTATGCGCGTCACTTTCACGCTTGCCTCCGCAGGCTCAGCCCGTGGCTCCTTCACGCCAAAAGCACGTACCGGCCAACCCAAGGTGCTGCACGTCTTTGTCACTCACCACGCCAAACCATCATCACGCCCTCGACCTCCACGCCGATGAGGCCGACCGCAGGTCGGCCCACAACCACCAAGGGGATGAAAGCAAAAGAAATGAGAGCACAAGGAATGAAAACACCCGTAAATAACTAATCAATTAAAGCAACCCCCGCGGTCTGAGTGTAACGAAACCGCACACTATTCCTTATCTCCGGCATAACGAAGTATGAGTATGCCGTAAGCAAAAACTCCTTATGTCCGGGCTGAGGAACGAAGCCCGAGCGGCCCGGAGCCTCTCCCAACGGAGGGCCGCAGCCCCGCACAGCAACATATATGGCGGTGAATAAGTCACGGCAGTGATGCTCGTCATTTTCTCGCTGTGCCCTCCGCAGGCCCCGGGGCGCTCTCCGTTGTGCCGGTGGTTGCGGCTGTGCGGCTTATGGTTGCAGCGCTGACCACTATGCTTGGCCGCCATGCTGTTATTGTTTCTGCTTTGCTCCCGCACCCTTTCCGTCGAGAGTCATGGCCCCTGCCTAATATCTTCCAGGCACTCAGACCAAGGGCCAAAAACAGCTATCCTATAAATGTGTGAGACGATAGTCGAAACACATTTATGGGATAGCTGTACTTATCCCCTTAGTTTGCCCTCAAACATATCAAAACGGGGTCCGTGACCCCTCCCCCGGAAGGGCCGCCGGAGGCAGTTTCAGCAATACAAAACCGCAGTGCCAGTAAATCAAAACGGCAGTGCCAGCAATACAAAACGGCAGTGCCGGCAAACCATCATCCGCAGTTACGGCAATACATACCGTGCGGTGACGGCAAAACTTTTGTGTTGGAAAAGTATTTTTACTATCTTTGTTAACGATTAGGGATAAGTTATGCCATGGCAAAGAGAGACAGTAATTTTGACAATACCAACAAGATAATATCAAACATAAGCAAAGAGGAGGGCTATGTTCCGCCTCAGGCCGTCGACCTTGAAGAGGCTGTTTTGGGTGCCATCATGGTTGAGCCGAACGCTATATTCTCGGTCATAGAGTTGTTAAGTCCGGCCTCCTTCTATAAAGAGGCCCACCGCATCATCTTCCAGGCGGCCATCGACTTGTCGGCCAAGCACGAGCCCATCGACCTCTATACGTTGAGTGACATGCTGCGCCGCAAGAAGCAGCTTACAGATGCCGGAGGCATAGGCTACCTTACGTCGCTTACGCAAAAGGTCGGTTCGGCGGCTCACATTGAGTTCCACGCCCAGCTTATAGCCCAGAAATACATACAGAGAGAGCTTATACGCGCCTCTATCGATATACAGCGCAACTCGTTCAACGACGATCTGGACGTCACCGACCTTATAGACTACGCCGAGGGTCAGATTTTCAAGGTGTCCGAGGGCAACATCAAGCGCGACGTGCAGTCGTCGTTCGATGTTGTCAAAAAGGCCCTCAAACAGATCGAGGAGGCCAAAAACAAGCCCGACGGTCTGAGCGGCGTACCTACGGGATTCAACGACCTCGACAAGCTGACGCTGGGGTGGCAACCCTCCGACCTTGTCATCATAGCGGCGCGTCCGGCTATGGGTAAGACGGCGTTTGTGCTGAGCATGGCCCGCAACATGTCCATAGACTTCAAACGCGGTGTTGCCATCTTCTCACTTGAGATGAGCTCTGTGCAGCTGATAACCCGTCTTATCGTCTCTGAGTCGGGCATAGACTCCAACACCATCAAGAAAGGCAAGCTCACCCCCGAGGAGTGGGCGCACCTTGAAAAGTCTATCGTTCCGTTGCAAGACGCCCCTCTCTTTATCGACGACACCCCTGCGCTCTCTATCTTCGAGTTCAGGTCAAAGGCCCGACGTCTTAGGGTTCAGTACAACATACAGCTGATAATCATCGACTACCTACAGCTTATGACCGGCCCTACCGACACGCGCGGCAACCGCGAGCAAGAGGTGTCAACCATCTCGCGTTCACTCAAAGCCATAGCCAAAGAGCTTGAGATACCCATCATAGCGCTCTCTCAGCTCAACCGCTCGGTAGAGACGCGCGGCGGCAACAAGCGTCCCCAGCTCTCAGACCTGCGAGAGTCGGGCGCCATAGAGCAAGACGCCGACATTGTCGCCTTCATACACCGTCCCGAGTACTACGGCCTCACCACCGATGAGAACGGCATACCCATACCTCCGGGCACAGCCGAGTTCATCGTTGCCAAGCACCGTAACGGCGCCACCGACATCATCAACCTTAAATTCCGTGCCGAGCAGGCCCGCTTCACCAACATCGACGACATAGAGCATCTGACCGGAGGCTTCGAAGAGTATGGCAGCTCCATCGGCAACAGCGCCATGCCAGCGGCAATGCCCCATCCCTCCGGCGGTGAGTTCGACACCTTTAAAGATGCCCCGGGCAACAACCTCCAGCCCAACATCGCCCAAGACAACAGCTTCATGCAAGAGAGTGGCGAGCCGTTCTAAAGAATACGGTGGGCAGACTGCCTACATAAAGCACATATAAGGCCGTGTGCCACCATAACAAGAGACAGACATGCGTGAAAGCAATATAAACATAGATCTGCGACACATCTGGGTCACCACTCCGTCATCTGACGGCAAGAGACGTGTATTGCTCAAAAATGTAGACCTCACTGTTTCAGAGGGCGAAGTTGTCTACCTCATAGGCAAGGTAGGCAGCGGCAAGAGCTCTCTTATGAAGGTGCTCTATGGCGAGGCACCCCTCACACACGGCGAAGGCTACGTGGCCGGCTTCAGCCTCAATCGCCTGTCACGACGCACCATACCCATGCTGCGACGCAAGTTGGGCATGGTGTTCCAAGATTTCCAGCTTCTCAACGACCGCACGGTATACCAAAACATGCGCTTCGTGCTGCTGGCCACGGGGTGGCGCGACGAGCATCACATAAAAGAGCGCATCGACGAGACCCTGCGAATGGTAGGACTCCTGCACAAGAGCGGCAGCATGCCCCACCAGCTCTCCGGCGGCGAACAGCAACGCATAGCCGTGGGACGCGCCTTCATCAACCGTCCTGCCGTGATACTTGCCGACGAGCCTACCGGCAACCTCGACCCCGAGACCGCCGCCGACATCATGGACCTATTCATAGAGATAGCCTCACGTGGATGCAGCGTCATCTTCGCCACCCACAACATATCGGTCATAGAGCAATACCCCGCACGCATAATACGCATAAGCAACAACACCCTTGAAGAGGTCGAGCACTCGGCGGTGTTCGGCACCCACAGCTCAACGTCATCCCGGCAGGTTATGCACGGCACCTTCCGCCGCCGACACGACTCGCCGCTCTTCTCGGTCTCGGGGCTGTCTGCCGAGACCACGTTCGCCATTGGCGGCATGGCCACGTCACCCGCCTCATTCGCCCCCAACGGCTCCTATCCCGAGCCTGCCACCTTCTCGATGCCCGAGCTGCAACCCTGCCACGACACCCCCACAGAGGTGGTGCCTGTCAGCGTGTCGGGCCATCGTCACCCCGCCCCTGCCGCTTTCGGCACCCCCGAAAACG
>JAIECQ010000061.1 GCA_029068395.1 Rikenellaceae bacterium | reverse complement strand
TCTTTGTATAACGATTTGATATATACCGGCATGAATGCCGAAAACCAACCGTGACAGTGTATCACGTCGGGCGACCAGCGCAACTTTGTCACCGTCTCTATTACACCGCGCGAGAAAAACATGGCCCGTTCGTCGTTGTCAATATGGTAATTGCCTGAGGCGTCGCATATTGTCGACTTGCGCATGAAATAGTCGTCGTTGTCGATGAAATAGACCTGTAGGCGGGCGTTGGGTATAGAGGCTACCTTTATGATGAGCTGGTGGTCTGTGTCGTCAATCACGATGTTCATGCCCGACAGGCGTATAACCTCGTGCAGCTGGTTGCGCCTTTCATTGATGGAGCCGTAACGGGGCATGAACGTACGTATGTCGGCGCCGCGCTCCTGAATCAGTTGCGGAAGCTGACGGCATATTGCGGATATCTCGCTTTCAGGAAGATAGGGCATCATCTCCTGACAGACATATAATATTTTCGGTTTTGTTGACATTTAACACTAAGTTAATTAACTATAATATCCCGTATTGCAAAGTTACGCTATTTTCCCGTCATTACAAAATAAATCGACAATTAAGGCCCCGGCTCTGCGCTCCGTCCGTTTGCCGGCTGTCTTCATACGGCTGCATCACACCATGCGGCACAGCCGGCAGGTGCCGACAAAAAACAAGGTGTATGCCTATACTTGACGCAGAGTGCATACACCTTTAAAATACGATATGACGTGGCTGTTATGCCAGCAGAGCCAGCGACGCGGCAATGAGCGTGTTCATCGAGTCGTTGTAGTTTACGTCAGACTCGCCGTCGTGACGTTGTGCTATCACAAGGCAGATGGTCAAGGCATGGTGTCCCATAAGTGCGGCCATGAAGGCTATGGATGCGCTCTCCATCTCTATGTTGGTAATGGCCCGGCCATTGTGACGGAAGCTCTCTATCTTGTCTGTCAGCCCTTCTATCTCGGGCCTGAGAGCCAGCTGTCTGCCCTGGGGAGCATAAAAGCCTGGTGCCGAGAGAGTAAGCCCCTCTGTGGCGATAGGCTCGAAACGACGGCGCATCACCGGCGACGCCTCTACGGCATACGGACGCGACAGTGTGTCGGGCCACTCTATATGCTTCATGAAAGCCTCTTCAAGGGCTACGTCGCACACGCTCGACGCCCCCTTGTAATAACGTGCCAAAGGGTCGGTGCCTATGGAGTGCGAGGCCATCACAAACGAGCCTAACGGTATGTCGGCACTTACCGCTCCCGAGGTGCCTAACCTTAAGATGGTGAGCGATGTGCGGTCGCCGCGTACGGTGCGGGTGTCGAAATCAATGTTGACAAGGGCGTCAAGCTCGTTCATCACAATGTCTATGTTGTCAGAGCCTATGCCTGTCGAGAGCACCGTCATGCGCTCGTTGCGGTAACGTCCGGTCACCCATACGAACTCGCGGTTGCCACCCTGACACTCTATCTGGCTGAAACGGTCGGCCACCATGGGCACGCGACCCGGATCGCCAACAAGCACCACCTTGCCCGCCAGCTGGTCGGGACGCATGTGAAGGTGAAATATTGAGCCGTCTTCGTTGATTATAAGCTCTGATGCGGGAATTGTTCTCATCGCATTTGGTTGTTATGTTTGACTGCTGTTTTTGCGTTATCTCTCGCAGGGGTTGTCGCTCTTCTGAGGGCTGGCCTTGTCTATCAGGTTGCCCACAGAGCCTATCTCCATGAACGAGGCCCCTTTTGCCGCGCCGAAGTCGCCGCCCACCACCACTATCAGCTCCTCTTTAGACAGCTTGCCCTCTCCGCTCAGAGAGGTCAGTATGTTGTACAGAAAGTTGTTGTGCGAGTGCGGCGGCTCCTGGTAAGAGGGGTATATGCCGTAAGATAGGGCCATCTCGCGCATCACATGCTTGCGGTAACATGCGGCATATACCACCCGTGAGCATCTGAATGCCGACAGGTAACGGCCCGTGCGTCCCGACAGCGTGTCTATCACCACGGCCTTGACCGGCAGGTTGGCGCAGGCTCTCACGGCAGAGCGGGCCAGCTGGGCGGTGATCTCGTTGTTGACACTGGTCATGTTGATGTTCTCTATGGTAGAGGTGTCGTGCTCTATCTGCTCAGACACGCGCGCCATGGTGAGCACCGCCTCTACGGGATATTGCCCGTTTGCCGTCTCTCCGCTCAGCATTATGGCGTCGGCGCGCTGATATATGGCGTTGGCGATGTCGCTTATCTCGGCACGTGTGGGGCGCGGGTTCGTTATCATGCTCTGAAGCATCTGCGTGGCCACTATCACCGGCTTTTTGTCTTCCACGCACTTCTTTATGAGGGTGCGTTGTATGATGGGTATCTGCTCTGAGGGTATCTCGACGCCCAGGTCGCCGCGGGCTATCATGATGCCGTACGTGCAGTCCAAAATCTCGTCTATGTTACTCACACCCTCCTGGTTCTCTATCTTTGAGATGATTTTTATGTGGCTCTTGCGCTCGTCTATTATCTTCTGCACGGCCAGCACGTCGTCTTTGCTTCTTACGAACGAGTGGGCTATGAAGTCGAGGTCGGTGTCTATGGCCCAGCGTATGAACATCTCGTCGCGCGGGGTTATCGAGGGCAGGCTGATGGGCACGTTGGGCACGTTGACGCTCTTGAAGCTCTTGATGACGCCGTCGTTGGCAACGCGAGTCACCAGGGTGTCGCCCTCGCGAGAGGTGACCACAAGCTCAAGCTCGCCGTCGTCTATCAGCAGCGACGCCCCCACAGGTATATCCTCGGCAATGGACTTGTGGGTGACAAAAAGGGTGTCGCGGCTGCTGAGCGCCTCTTTGTCGCCGCCTCTGACACACAGGGTGTCGCCCTTGCTCACCTTGATGCCGGGGTCGGCAACGCGCGAGGTCCTTATCTCGGGTCCTTTGGTGTCTATCAGTATGGCTATCGAGTCTGACACCTTGCGTGTGTTCTCGACAATGCGTGTGGCGCCCTCTATGTCGGCATGTGCCGAGTTGATGCGCACAACGTTCATGCCGGCCTCATATAGCGAGGCTATAAACTCGACATCGCAACGGCGGTCTGAGATGGTCGCCACTATTTTGGTTCGTCTCTTGTTCATATTTGTTCGTCTCTTTTTATTCTGTTTTTCGGTCCGGCGCTCTTTACTGTCGGTCTGACGCTCTTACCTGCAATATCAATGCCGATTATGACAAGGCGCATGGCCGGTGTGCTATTTCACCCCTGCCCGCAACAGCAACGCCTCTACACCGAGAGTGTAAGAGTCAAGCCCGAAGCCCATTATGGAGCCTACACACTTTGGGGCTATCAGCGATGTGTGGCGAAACTGTTCGCGCGCCAGTATAGACGATATGTGCACCTCTACCACCGGCACATCCACGCTGCCTATGGCGTCGGCAATGGCCACCGAGGTGTGCGTATATCCGCCCGCATTGAGCACTATGCCGTCATAAACGCCGTCGGCCTGCTGTATGGCATCTATCAGCTCGCCCTCGCAGTTAGACTGAAAATAGTCGAACGCGGTGTGGGGATAACGCTTTTTGAGAGTGTCGTAAAAGGCGTCGAAAGATGTGTGGCCGTATATGCCGGGCTCCCGTTTGCCCAACAGGTTGAGGTTGGGACCGTTTATAATAATAATCTTCATCATCTGCCGGTAAGTAAAAAATATTCCGCAAAACAAAGATAGTAATTTTTTTAATGCCTATCTTTGTTAACCGAAAAAATTAAGACGACACACGATGAACGAGCTTGAATTTATCGCCTCCGTAAGAAGACGCATGCGCTCCATACCGTCCTGCGGCGAGGGCATAGGCGACGACTGCGCCATAATGCCGCAAGATGACGGCATGGCTATGGTCGTCACCTGCGACATGCTCACCGAGGGCGTACATTTCAGACTCGACACCACCACACCCCGGCTGCTGGGCCACAAGGCGCTGGCGGTAAACCTGAGCGACGTGGCCTCCATGGGCGCATCACCCGTGGCCTCGTTCATGTCGATAGCCCGCCCGGGCACTCTCTCCGACAGCTGGTGCGACTCTTTCATAGATGGTTACGCCAGTCTGTCAGAGCGCTTCGGAGTGCCTCTGATGGGTGGTGACACCACTGCCTCTGAGCACGGACTCGCCATATCGGTGACCCTCATAGGTCGCGCCCGTTACGACCATCTCAAAAGACGCTCGGCCGCCGAAGACTCTGACGTGATAATGGTAGGCGGCACTCTCGGCGACAGCGCTGCGGGGTTGAGGCTCTTGCAACATAACTCCGCCCTTGCGCATGAACTTGGCCTTGATGTGGCGGATGCTCCGGTGACCGCCTGCCCCAAGGACGCTCGGCTTGCTCCCCTTGTTGAGGCTCACCTGTCACCCATGCCTCAGACGCTCGAAGGCCGGTGGCTCGGAGAACGATGCGAGGTGCATGCCATGACCGACATTTCCGACGGCATAGCCAAAGACCTCAGGCAGATAACCGACATGTCGGCAGTGGGGGCCTCGGTAGAGCTGTCGCAGGTGCCTCTCTCGCAAGAGCTTACAGAGTATTGCCTCTCTGAGGGTGTCGATCCGGTAAGGATGGCGCTGTGCGGAGGCGAAGATTACAAGCTGCTCTTTACAGTCGACAGCCGCAAGGTCGACAGGCTGACGTCCGATTTCCGCGCACGTTTCGGTTACGAGCCTGTTGCCATAGGACGCATAACACAGGGCGAGGGCATAGAGTGGTTGCGTTGCGGAGTCCCCACAGACGAGATATTTTCAGGTTATGTACACGAATAATTGGCCATGAAAACCAAGATAATGATGACTATTGCCGGCAGTGACAGCTCGGCGGGCGCCGGCATACAGGCCGACATGAAGAGCGCCTTTGCCGCCGGCGTCTATTGCACCACTGTCATAACATCGCTCACGGCGCAGAACACGTGCGGTGTCAGAGCCATAGAGACGGCCTCGGCCGACATGGTAGCCTCACAGATGGATGCCGTGCTTGACGACATGGATGTGACGGCGGTAAAATGCGGCATGTTGCCATCTGAAGACATTGTGAGGGTGGTGTCTGTGGCGGCATCGCAGGGACGGTTGCCTCAGCTGGTCGTCGATCCCGTTATGGTGGCCACATCGGGCGACAGGCTCATAGACGACGCTGCCGCCCAAGCCGTCATAACAGAGCTTTTGCCTCACACAATGCTGGTAACCCCCAACATACCCGAGGTTTACGCCATAACGGGCATAAGGCTCGACAGCAGTGAAGGCTTCGACCTTGCAGCCGGGGCTTTCCGTGCGCTCGGCTGCAAGGCGGTTCTTATAAAGGCGGGGCACCTGAGCGGGGCTCTTCTTGTCGACCGCCTGTACGACTTCGTCACGGGCGATGTATGCGACTTCTCGTTTCCGCGCATAGAGACTCCCAACACCCACGGGACGGGCTGTTCGCTAAGTTCGGCGATAACGGCGCGCCTCTCGGCAGGAGCTGCTCTGCGCGACGCCGTGGCCGGAGCCGAAGAGTTCATACACAGAGCCATAGACTCGGGCCGACACATGGAGTGGGGTGGCGGTCACGGGCCGATAAACCATTTTATCAGATAGGTCATGAAAGAAAAGAAGAAGGACAAGGTGCTGACCAACTGGCAGTTGGTGTTGTTGTCGACGATTGTGTTTCTGTTGCTTATATTCTTCTTCGACAGCAACAACATACGTTACAAAAGGTCGTTGGACAACAGGTTCAAAGAGTTGTCGCATAAACGTGACAGCCTGCGTGAGCAGATAGAGCGCGACAGCATCATGATATACCGGCTCAAGACCGACAACCGCTTCCTTGAGCGTTATGCCCGCGAACACTATTATATGAAGCGTGAAAACGAAGACCTCTTCGTGGTCAAGTGAATATTGCGACAGAATGGTATCGGTGGCTACGCCTGCATCTTGCCGTTGCGACGCCGTCATTGTCTCTTGCTCTTGTCTTTTGTTTCGCGTCTCTTCTCTTTTGCTCTTCTCGAAAATGGCAAAGTAAAGGAATGGCAAAGTAAAGGAATGGCAAAGGCAATGGCAAATTCGGCCACATGCCACTTTATGCAGGCAGTTTCGCGGCATGTTCCGCACTGTAAATATGTTGCTTCCACCCCGCAAGTTTAATATTCCCACTGCATACCCCGCAACAAAAAAGAGGCTGCCCCAAGGCGGCCTCTTTTTATATAGTCTTTCATATCTTAACCCAGATATGATTTTAGCAGTTTGCTTCGTGAGTTGTGACGCAGACGGCGTATAGCCTTCTCTTTTATCTGTCGTACGCGTTCGCGTGTAAGTCCGAATTTCTCGCCTATCTCCTCTAAGGTCATCTCAGAGCATCCTATGCCGAAGAAATATTTTATTATGTCTCTCTCTCTCTCGGTCAGAGTGGCAAGTGCTCGCTCCACCTCTGTCGATAACGACTCGTTTATAAGGCCCTTGTCGGCATTGGGTGAGTCGGTGTTGACAAGCACGTCGAGCAGGCTGTTGTCTTCGCTTTCGGCAAAGGGGGCGTCCACCGACACATGCCGGCCCGATACGCGCAGAGTGTCGGCCACCTTCTCTTTGGGCAGGTCTAACTCTGTGGCCAGCTCTTCGGGCGAGGGGGTGCGTTCATGCTCCTGCTCAAACTTGGCCAACGCCTTGTTTATCTTGTTGAGCGACCCCACCTGGTTGAGCGGCAGACGCACTATGCGCGACTGCTCGGCCAGAGCCTGAAGTATCGACTGGCGAATCCACCACACGGCATACGAGATAAACTTGAAACCGCGCGTCTCATCAAACTTCTCGGCCGCACGTATCAGGCCCAAGTTACCCTCGTTTATAAGGTCGGGCAGGCTAAGGCCTTGGTTTTGATACTGTTTGGCTACCGACACCACGAAACGCAGATTGGCCCTTGTCAGTTTTTCCAAAGCATCCTGATCGCCTTTTTTTATTCGCTGGGCCAGCTCCACCTCTTCCTCCACAGAGATCAAATCCTCACGGCCTATCTCTTGCAGATATTTGTCAAGTGAGGCGCTTTCTCTGTTGGTGATCGATTTTGTGATTTTTAACTGTCTCATTGTTATCTCCGTTGCTGATTATGTCTTTTCTTTGTCACTGGCGGTCTACTATTGTATAGCTTACATAACGACCGTCGGGGTAGAGACCGTCTATCGTGCGCACGGGTTCTGTTATGCGGTTGATGTCGGAAATGCTGCGTATGGGCGATCCGTTGATGTGGGTTATTATATAACCTGTGCGTATGCCCGCCTTGGCCAGCAGCCCGCCGTTAACCTCTACCACCTGCACACCGGCGCTGAGCTTGTGTTTGGCTTTGGCCTTGTCGTTAAGGTCGGTAAACTTGCCACCCAACGACGCCACCACGTCAACACTGTTTTTGTCCAATAATTTTGCCTCTCCTGCCTTATTACGTAAAACAACCTCTAATTGTTTCACCTGAGAGCCTCTTTTTATTTCAACCGCTACCTTGTCGTTGGGACGGTGCTGTGCTATAACCGATTGCAGGTTTGAGCTTTTGTCGGTCTTTACGCCGTCTATCGAGATTATGATGTCGCCCTTTTTGATGCCTGCCGCCGCCGCTGCGCCGTTTTCATCCACAGAGCCAACATAGAGACCGCCTTTGTTGCTTATGCCTAACTCTTTGCCTCTCGCCTCTATGAAGTCATCGTTAATCTCGTTATAGCCTATGCCCATGAGTGCGCGTTGCACGAAACCATACTCCATAAGGTCAACCACCACCTTCTTCACTATATTGGAGGGTACGGCGAAAGAGTAGCCTGCGTAACTGCCCGTGGGCGACTTGATTACGGTGTTTATGCCCACCAGCTCGCCCGATGTGTTGACAAGGGCGCCGCCGCTGTTGCCGGGGTTGACGGCCGCGTCGGTCTGTATGAACGACTCTAAGCGGAACTGGTCGGGTATCACGTCAAGGTTGCGTCCCTTGGCGCTTATGATGCCCGCCGTCACGGTTGAGTTGAGTCCGTAAGGGCTGCCCACGGCTATGACCCACTCGCCCAGACGCAAATTCTCTGAGTTGCCGAAAGAGACGGTCGGAAGCCCCGCCGCATCTATCTTTATAAGGGCTATGTCGGTGGTGGGGTCGGTGCCTATCAGTTTGGCCTGATAGCTACGTTCGTCGGAAAGGGTCACCTTCAGGGTGGTGGCGTTCTCTATCACGTGGTTGTTGGTTACGATATAGCCGTCCTCCGATATTATCACGCCCGAGCCTCCCGAACGGCGTTCGCGTTGCTGCGGCACGCGGTTGCCCTGTCCCTGCTGAAAGCCGAACAGTTCGAGGAACGGATCGTTGAAAAACTGCTCCTGCGTGCTGACCATCTCGCGTTTGTCTATGTTGACAACGGCGGGAACGGTCTTCTCAGAGGCGTATGTAAGGTCGGCAAATCCCCGTTTTTCGCCATCGTCGCAGGTGAAAGAGTAGCCCGCATTTGAAGACGAGACCGTGGGCTTGAACTGATCAGGCATCTGCATCTGTACGCTTATCTGCCTTTGATCGGTTGTGCTGTCGGTCAATCTGGAAACACCGTAAGCCGATAAGCCGCCTATGACTGCGGCAAAAAGCGCCACGGCAAAAAGTTTCTTTTTCATATCGTTTCTTTTTATTTGCTGTTTCGAGGTCTCCGTTTTCGAGACCTTTAAGTTAATTTCTGTTCATGAATGCGGAACAAGGTGTCTTTTAAACAGATGTGATTGTCTTGTTAAAGGGTCGTCGGCCCGTGTGCAAATGTGCGGTCCGGTACATAGATAAGGAACGTAAGACCGGCGGTTTTATTACCCCTCTCTTCGATATTTCCTCCTCTTTTCCGACCTCGGGCAGACTCCGCTTGCGGGATAACGGCCGGATGGGTTTAGCAAAATAGCTCTTTTTCATCCGTACGTTTCCGAAATTCAAAGTAAAAACGCCGTGCGCGGGAAAGTTATTTCGTCGGACGGCTAATTTTTTTGCCTCACCCCTTTATGCGGATTGTCGCATGCTGAAAAGTCCGCCGTTTTGATTTATACGCATCTATCGTTATCTTTACACGTAAAACCGCAACATAATGAAACCGAAACACGATATGAAACGAATTGTTTTACTCCTCTTCTTGTCTGTTGCCGTGGTGCAGGCATACGGATCCGTCGACGGCGAGCCTGTGGGGCTGCGTTGCGAACATCTGACGGCACCTTTGGGTATCGATGCCGCGACACCGCGTCTTAGCTGGCGTATGTTCGACCGTCGTTCGGATGCGCGTCAGAGCGCTTACCGTATAGTGGTCGGCACCGATTCGGTGGCCGTGGCCGGCGGCGAGGGCGCTGCGTGGGACACTGGTCGTGTCTGTTCGGATGCCATGTCGGTGCGTTATGCCGGCGTTGCGTTGCGACCGTTCACCCGCTATTTTTGGCGAGTGACGCTCTGGGACGGCGCTGATGCGGCGACCGACTCGTCTGTGGCCTCTTTCGAGACGGGCATGCTCTCGTCGGCCGACTGGCAGGGGTGCTGGATCTCTGACAGCCACGACCGCGACCATAAGCCCGCACCCTATTTCCGTCGCGAATTTCACATCGATAAGCCGGTGCGTTCGGCCCGTGCGTACATCGCCGTCGGCGGTCTTTACGAGTTGTCTTTCAACGGCGAACGTGTCGGCGATCACCGCCTCGACCCGCTTTACACCCGTTACGACCGTCGCAATCTATATGTGACTCACGATGTCACGTCGCTTTTGCGCCCGGGCGATAATGCCGTCGGCGTGTTGCTTGGCAACGGTTGGTACAACCACCAGTCAGGCGCCGTGTGGAATTTCCATAACGCTCCCTGGAGAGGGCGTCCCGCCTTTTGTCTCGACCTGCACATCGAGTACGAAGACGGTACGCGTAAAGTCGTCGTCAGCGATCTCGACTGGCGCACCGGCGAAGGGCCGCTGAGGTTCAACAGCATATACACCTCGGAGCATTACGACGCCCGTATGGAGCGGCCCGGATGGGACACCCCCGGATTCGCCGCCGCCGACTGGGAGGGAGTCGTTTATCGTTCGGCCCCCTCGCAGAATATCGTCGCCCAACAGGCGGTGCCCATACGCCAGGGCGAACCGCTGGCGCCGGTGGCTTTCCGTCGTCTCGACGACAGGAGCTATCTGTACGATTTCGGCCGCAACATGGCGGGAGTGACCCGTCTGCGCGTCGAGGCCGAGGAGGGCACGCGTCTGCGGCTGATCCATGCCGAACGTCTCGATGCCGACGGTCACGCCGATCTCTCTAACATAAACGTCTATTTCCACCCCTTCGACAAAGACGACCTTTTCCAGACCGACGTGGTGATCGCCGGGGCCGACACCACTGAGTTCATGGCGCGATTCAACTATAAGGGGTTTCGTTATGTGGAGGTGGTCGCCGACCGGCAGCTGACCCTCGAGGCCGACGCACTGACGGCATATCCTCAACACAGCGACGTGGAGCCGGTGGGGCGTATCGCATCGTCTGAGAAGCTGATAGAACGTCTGATGCGCGCTTCAGACAACTCCTATCTCTCCAACCTCATGGGCTATCCCACCGATTGTCCCCAACGCGAGAAGAACGGTTGGACCGGCGACGGTCATCTGGCGGTGGAGACAGGTCTTTACGGCTTCGACGGCATCACGGTTTACGAAAAATGGCTGGCCGATCACCGCGACGAACAACAGCCCAACGGCGTATTGCCCGACATAATACCCACCGGAGGCTGGGGCTATGGCACCGCCAACGGATTGGACTGGACGAGCACCATAGCCATAATACCCTGGAGTCTCTATCTGTTTTACGGCGACACGCAGCCGATAGAGGCATGCTATGATAACATTCGCCGGTATGTCGATTATGTCGATCGCCGAAGCCCCGACGGACTCACCTCGTGGGGTCGCGGCGACTGGGTGCCGGTGCGCTCGCAATCGTCGCTGGAGTTGACCTCGTCGGTCTATTTCTTCGTCGACGCCTCTATTCTGGCGCGCGCTGCGGCCCTGCTCGGACACAAGGAGGATAGTGCCCGTTATACGGCGCTTGCCGAACGCATACGCACCGCCATCAACGAAAAATATCTCGACCTCGAGCGGGCTGTTTACGCCTCGGGCACCCAGACGGAGTTGAGTGTGCCGCTCATGTGGGGCGTCGTGCCGGAACGGTTGCGTGAGGCCGTCGCCGCCAATCTCGCCGCCAGTGTCGAGCAGAACGGTTTCCATATAGACACCGGCGTGCTGGGTGCCAAAGCCATCCTCAACGCCTTGAGCGAGAACGGTCATGCCGAGACGGCCTATCGATTGGTCACCCAGACGACATATCCGTCGTGGGGCTGGTGGATCGTAAACGGCGCCACCACCTTGCTCGAAAACTGGGACCTGGAGGCCACACGCGACATATCCGACAACCACATGATGTTCGGCGAGCCGGGAGCCTGGTTTTTCAAAGGACTGGGCGGCATACGTCCCGACCCGGCAGCGCCCGGATTCCGCCATATAGTGCTCACCCCGGCTCTCATAGGGCCTGACCGCTTCGAGGCGAGCTATGATTCGCCGGCAGGACGCATCGTGTCGGGATGGCAGCGTCGTGGAGGCACCGTGCGTTACAAGGTCGAGATTCCTGCCAATTGCACCGCCACGTTGCATCTGCCACGCCACATAGAGGGGCCGCGGCAGAGAGAGTTGGGTGCCGGCGTGCATGAGTTCTCTTTGCGCACGGTACGCCGATAAGACAATGCCGCCGAGAAATAACTGCGCGAATATTGCTTTTTGCGTCCCCTTCAGCCGTATCCGTTTCGAGCGCTGCTTCATAGTGCACTGCTTTCGTATCTCGGATAAGACTTTCGAGCGATATTTAGGCGCGAGGTTGCCAAGAATGCGCAAATCACCTGAAACACAGAGAGTCGGCACCTTGCCGACTCTCTGTGTTTCATACTTTGCGATGCGACCATAGCCTCCCCGTTTACGCCCGATCGCACGGATGCCTTGTTAAAACTGTTCCAAAACCCTTATCCGCTCCTCTATGGGAGGATGCGTGGCGAACAGGCTCTTGAAAAAGCCGCTTTTCTTACGGTGAAATATGAATAATTGCGCCACGTCTTCACGCTCTGTGTGTTCCAATCCGGGATCGCCCGATATTTTGCGAAGCGCCGAGGCGAGGGCGAGCGGATTGCGTGTCATCTCGGCAGAGCCGGCGTCGGCCATGAACTCACGTTTGCGCGATATGGCGAAGCGCATCAGAACGGTGATGAAGTAACATATTGCCGACAGAACCATTATCAGAAGCATGAGCACGACCACTCCGTTGTCGTCTTTGGAGTTGCGCGAACTTCTTATCCTCGAGGCGGACATGGCGCGCAACATTATCTCCGCGATAATGGCGAATATACCCACGAAGATGATCGACACGATCATAAGCCTCACGTCGCGGTTGCGTATGTGGCTCAGTTCGTGTGCAATTACGGCCTCAAGCTCGTCATTGTCGAGCCTCTCTATTATCCCCGTCGTGAGCGTGACGGCGTAACTCTTTTTGTCTATGCCGCTGGCGAAAGCGTTGAGCGCATCGTCTTCGACTATGTTTATGCCCGGCATGTCCATGCCTTGCGACATACATAGGTTCTCGACAAGATTATATACGCGAGGATTCTCTCTTCGTTGAAGCGGACGCGAGTGGGTTGCCGAGCGTATCATGCTGCTGTTGTTGAAATAGGCTATCACGAACCACACGGCCACTAAACCCAACACCCACGGTATGCTCGACAGAAAATAACCGAGCGTAGGGTCAATCGAGTTGGGATCGGCGTAATATCTCTCCGTCATGCTCTTGCCAAGGAAAAGACACACCAGGTATGTCGCCCCTATGAGTATCAGCGGGAAAAGACACAGCAACATCGCCGACTTGAGGTTGTTGCGTCTCTGCTGCGTTTGAATTCCGACATATCTCATGGCTGTCAGAATTTTATCTCGGGAGCTTTTTCAACCGCCGCACGTTCTGCTGCCGACACCTCGAACATACGTTCGCGGCGGAAACCGAACATACCTGCTATCGCGTTGGCAGGAAATGTCTCTATGGCATTGTTGTATTCGCGGGTGGCCGAGTTGAAATAACGGCGCACGGCGGCCAGCTTGTTCTCTATGTCGGCAATCTCTTCCTGTAGGTGCTTGAAGTTCTCGTTGGCCTTGAGGTCGGGATAGGCCTCTAAGGTGACCTTAAGACCCGACAAAGCCGCCGTGAGATTGTTTTCAGCCACTATCTTGTCGTCTATGTTGTGTGCGCTGACAGCTCCGTTACGCGCTTCGATGACCCTTATCAACACCTCTTTTTCGTGCGAGGCGTAACCTTTCACCGTCTCTACCAGCTGGGGGACAAGGTCGTGACGTTGTTTGAGCTGCACGTCTATGTCGGCGAACGCGTTCTCGCGGTTGTTGCGCAGTCTTATTATGCGGTTGTAAATGCTTATGATGGCAAACACAAGCACCAATACTATTGCTAAAACTATTATTGTAACCATGATTCTCTTTTTTAAGTTTAATGTGTGTGCTGTCGGAAACACTGCCCGCGGCCGCTGCTTTCAACCCCGTATTTATATGAGCCTGTGGTCTGCCTCTTGCGGAGTGTCATGCCCTTTGCACAATGCTGCCGGACAACTGGTTTAAACGCTTCGGGTGCCTATTGACCCGAAGCGTCTGTTTTGGTCACACCCCAAATGCCTGCTTTATCTTGTCTACGGCATCCAGCTTCTCCCATGCGAAAAAGTCGACCTTGCGCACCACCTGGCTGCCTTTTTCAAAGAAGACGACATCGTCGGTGTACGGGTCGCGCCCGAAGTGCCCGTAAGCCGCTGTAGCTTTGAATATGGGGTTGGTTAGTCCGAAGCGTTCTACTATAGCTGCGGGACGCAGGTCAAACAGGCGTAGCAGCGAGCGTGCTATCTCACCGTCTGAGAGCGATGTTTTATTGGTGCCGAAGGTGTTGACAAAGATGCTGACAGGCTCGGCCACTCCTATGGCATAGGCCACCTGCACCATAATGGTGTCGGCCACGCCGGCGGCTACCATGTTTTTGGCTATGTGACGGCAGGCATAAGCGGCGCTGCGGTCTACCTTAGAGGAGTCTTTGCCCGAGAAGGCGCCACCGCCGTGCGCTCCCTTCCCGCCGTAAGTGTCGACTATTATCTTGCGTCCTGTAAGGCCTGTGTCGCCGTGAGGACCTCCTATTATGAACTTGCCGGTGGGGTTGACGTGAAGTATGTAGTCGTCGTGTATGAGCGACAGCAACTTGTCGTTACCGTTGCGTTTCAAGAACTCCTTGACGCGGGGCATCAACACGCCGAGCACATCTTCGCGTATCTTGTCCTGCATGGCTTTCTCGGCCTCTTTGGTGCCTCCGGCGATAAACTCGTCATGCTGGGTAGACACCACTATGGTGTGTATCCTCACAGGGGTGCCGTCGTCGGCATATTCCACCGTCACCTGCGATTTGGAGTCGGGACGCAGGTAGGTCATCTGTCGACCCTCGCGGCGTATGGCGGCCAGCTCCTTTAATATATAATGCGACAGCATGAGCGAGGCAGGCATCAGCTCTTTGGTCTCGCGGCAGGCATAGCCGAACATTATGCCCTGGTCGCCGGCGCCCTGCTCCTCTTTTGTCTCTCTTACGACCCCCTGGTTTATGTCGGGCGACTGCTCGTGTATGGCCGACAAAACACCGCACGAGCTGCTGTCGAACATATAGTCGGCCTTGGTGTAACCTATCTCGGCGATGGTTTTGCGAGTCACCGACTGCACATCGACATAGGCCGACGAGCTGACCTCGCCGCTGACGACAACCAAACCGGTGGTGCACAACGTCTCGCAAGCAACCTTGGACGATGAGTCATAACGCAAAAATTCATCGAGAATGGCGTCTGAAATCTGGTCGGCAACCTTGTCGGGGTGTCCCTCCGATACCGACTCTGATGTAAATAGAAATCCCATTTTTAAAATATTGAAATTAGTACAAATAAAACGGGAAGATTTAGAAGATATGGCCCTGAAGGCTCACTAAGAAACGCTTTTTAGCATTTTTTAATGTGGTTGCAATCAATCAAATCTTTCCACAAAGCACCACAAAGGTACTAATTTTATTTTTATCGGCAAAACTTCTTGCTTGTATGTATGCAAAACATCTGACTTTCACGCTTGTCTCCGCAGGCTCGGCCCGTGGCTCCTGCACGCTAAAGGGGCGTTTAGTGCGCAACCCGAACAGCCGCCCCGCCAGTACAGGTACGAAACCAAAGCACAAGCTTTTGCACCGGCAGGCTTGGGCGCCGGCAGGCTTTCGCAGCGCATGGCTACCGCCCCGGTAGGGCGGCGAGGCACGAGCCGCAACGGGCCTCGCCTCCCCCCGCGGAGGCCCGTAATCCTGTCACGTAATTGTAGGCAGTGCCTAAGGGGCGGCGGTGAAACGCGTCACTTCCCTGCTTGCCTCCGCAGGCTCGGCCCGTGGCTCCTCCACGCCAAAGGGGTGTTAGGTGCGCAACCCGAGCAGCCGCCTCGCCTGTTTCATGCCTCTCACGGCTCATTTTCATTACGCCCTTAAAGTCCTCCCCGTGCGGCCGGCGCCAGCGCCGGCCCATCCCGCTCCGGCAGGGCGGTCTGAGTGAAACGAAACCGCACACTATTCCTTATCACCGGCATAACGAAGTATGCCGTAAGCAAAAATTCCTTGTGCCGGGACGAGGCAATGAGTCCCGAGCGGCCCGGAGCCTCTGCCCACGGAGGGCCGCATATCGGTGAATAATATGTAGGGCGGTGAATTAGGAACGGTGATTATGCACATAACTTTCTCGCTGTGCCGGTGGTTGCGGCTGTGCTGCTATGCTTTGCCGCTCTGCTGTTATTGTTTCTGCTTTGCTTCCGCACTCTTTCCGTTGAGAGTCATGCCCCTGTTGAGATTCTTTCAGGCACTCAACCCAAGGGCCAAAAACGAAAAAGAGGGGTAAAGGTGTGAGACCCGAGTCGAAACACCTTTACTCCTCTTTTTCGTACTTATCCGCTTAGTTGTTCCTCAAAAATATCAAAACGGGGTCCGTGACCCCTCCCCCGGAAGGGCCGCCGGAGGCAGTGCCAGCAAATCATAAACGGCAGTTCCAGCAAACCATTATCCGCAGTGCCGGAAGTCATCACCGGCAGTGCCTTTAGGGTTACACCAGTCGTCGTATAATCTCGTTTTTGTCGCCATACAAGAAGTCGATGACGGGTATTTCTATCATGGTGTAGGCTCCGGGTTGTTGTCTCATGGCTGCACGTGCTGCCGACACGAGTATCTGGGCTGTCAGGGCGGGGTTGTTTATGTGCATGTTGAACTCGAAGCGCTGGCCCTGAGTCTTGCCTGATACTCCTTTGCGTACGAGGTTTACGCCGTGCCCCATGTCAAGCAGCTCGTCCACCGACGGCACCTGTTTAACATAGGTTTCGTCGTGAGCGAAGTAGGGGTCGGCCTTTATCTTGGCGGCCACATTGTCGAGGGAGTAACCCTCTTTAAGCTCTACATATACCATCCTCCGGTGTATGGATGTGCCTGTTGGTATGGTCATTGAGAGAGCTGCCTTGACACCCTCTATTGCCTTTACCGCCACGGTGTGACCCATGCTCATGCCGGGGCCGAAGTTGGTGTATGTCAATCCCTTGGGGGCACATGCCTCCAATAATGCGCGCACCACAGAGTCGCTGCCGGGATCCCATCCGGCAGACATTATTGCCACCGTGCCGTGCTTTTTGGCCACCTCGTCAAGACGCGCACGCGTGTCGACAATGTCGGTGTGTATGTCGAAACTGTCGACTGTGTTGATACCCCGAGCCATTATGTCGGTGGCGTAACGCTCGCAACTGCGTGACGGCGTGCACAATATGGCTACATCCACTTGTCCCAGGTCGTCAATCTGACCCGCAACCTTGTAGGGTTGCAGCTCGTGCGGAATGTCGGTAGGGTCACGACGTACAATGCCCGCAATCTCAAAGTCAGGAGCACTTTCAAGCGCATCCAAGACATAACGACCGATGTTGCCGTAACCAATGACGGCTGCTCTTCTCTTTTTCATGCCCAATGATATTTTAGGTCTGTGTTTACACGCACAAAGGTAATAATTGAATCTGAAAAACAGTAGCGTTTCAAATAAATTTTGTTGAAAACAAAACACTAATCATGTTTATTTCACACATTCGTTTTGTCCGAATAATATTTTTCATAAAAGGTGTGGGCTGTTAAATAATGTCGATATCTATTATAGGTTGACTCTTTTTTTCGTCCACCGGCCTGTCGCAATATGTTATGTTTGCGAAGTCTGTGTCACCCGGATAGATACGCATTATAGTGCAGTCGTACATTGTGCGTAAGTATAAAATGCGGTTCTGCGTGTCGGTTGCTGATGTCCATTGTGTTGCACATGGCTTGGCGCCGGGATTGCTGTGTGATTTCCGCGCCGGCAGGGCTTTTGCACCGGCAGGGCGGCGAGGCACGAAACCGCACACTTTCGTTTAACCGAGATGCTTTTGCGGTGGATTTTGCACAGGTTGTTTTTGCGCCGCATGGCT
>JAIECQ010000060.1 GCA_029068395.1 Rikenellaceae bacterium | reverse complement strand
ACTGGGCGCCGTTACTCTTGTGCTTTTTGGTCGGGGGTGGAAGCATGGATGCCGGAAAACAAGGTGCAGCCGAGGAGATAGGACCGGAAACAGGGGGACATTTGGCCGGAGGCGGAAACAGGGGTGCCGGAAACAAGGTGTAGCCGGGAAGCCGGAAGCAGAGGCTTTGGCTGAAAGCGGAAACGGGCGAGCCGGGAGCTTTGTCCTATGGTTGGCATGCCGGTAGCGGGGGAATGAGAGATTACGCTTTAGTGTTGATAACAGCTCCGGGCATCTCGTTTTAGGGGATGTCCGGAGTTTTTGACATCTCCGTAGAGCATGAGTCAGTGTGTTGAACGTCTGCGGCTAAACGATTGAAAATGAGCGAACGAATAAAGCATGGATTGAGAAATGCGAAGACATCGCTGTTCTTCTATTTTCTCATGTTGGCACTCAATATATTCTCGCGCAAGGTGTTTCTTGAATATTTAGGTGACACCGTCAGCGGTCTTACCACCACCATGCAGTTTACAATAGGGCTGTTCAATCTTGCCGACATTGGCATATCTACGGCCATAATATACGCTCTGTTCAAACCAATATACGACAACGACCGTTGCGAGATTGGCCGCATCATATCGCTATTCTGCTATCTTTTCCGTATCATAGGCATTGGGGTTGTTGCAGTGGGGGCGGTGTTGATGTTTTTCATGCCCTCTTTTCTCGACGAGCAGCTGCCTCCTTCAACGGTAATGATATCGTTCGCATCATTTCTGGCCACCGCATCGCTCAGCTATTTCGTCAATTACAAGCAATACCTTCTTGCGGCATCTCAACGTAACTATGTCATTGTGCGCATATTCAACATAACCACTGTTGTGAAGATATTGGTGCAGATGGCGGTGGTGTGGTCGGGGAGCGGATATTTCGCCTTTCTGGCCATAGAGGTGGCGGCGGCGGTGGTCTATTCGGTACTGCTTGAGAGACGCGTGAGGCGCGAATATCCGTGGCTGAATCCATCGTTCAGGCTCGGACGCGCTATAAGAGGAGAGTACAGCTCTGTATTCAAAAACATGAGGCGTATAGTATCGCACAAGTTTGCCTCTGTGGTGCTTACGCAAACCGACTCGGTGGTCATTGCCCACTTCATATCGCTCACAACGGTGACCATGTATTACAACTATGCCATCATTATCAGCAAGTTATCTACCTTTGTAGCCTCTTGCTTCTCGGGAGCATGGGCTGGGGTGGGCAACCTGATATCAGAGGGCGACCGTAACAAGATACACCACGTGTTCAAGCAATATACCGTTGTGGTGATGTTGCTGGCAGGAGTGTTGTGCGGGTGTGCGCTGCTGTTTGCCGACTCTTTCATAACGGTCTGGCTCGGCGAACGTTACGTGCTCGACAAGTCTGTGTTTATGTGTATGCTCGGTTCGCTGTATATAGCGCTTTTGAGGCAGCCGGTAGCAGTGTTTCTCAACGGATATGGCTTGTATGACGATGTGTGGTCGGCATGGACGGAGGCCCTGCTTAATATTGTGATATCGGTAGTGGGCACTATATGGTTCGGTCTTATAGGGGTGGTGCTCGGAACGCTTGTCAGCACGGGATTGGTGGTGTTGCTATGGAAGCCTGTATATCTTTACAGGTCAGGATTTTGTCGTGTGGGGGTGTTGTCGTTTTATCTTACGTTGGCCAAATATTTGGCATTGCTCGTTATCGCCCATTTGATTGTAGGCCGGTTGCTGTCTTTGGCTCCTGCCATAGAGTCGTTAGGCGTCTTCTTTGCGGAGTCCATAATAACGGGGCTGGTATATGGCGTCGTTTACATGATGATATTGCTGCCCGTAAGTCCTGCCTTGAGAAGCGTTGTAGCGGTGATACGGCGTAGGGTGCTGTCTCTCTGACGGGTGTTTTGGCGGGGCGGTCTGAGTGAAACGAAAGCGCATACTTTCATTTAATATAGATGCTTTTGCGGGGGCTTTTTGCACAGATAGTTTTTGCGTCCGCAGGCTTTTGCGCCGCATGGCTTTTGCACCGGCAGGTTTTTGGCCCGGCAGGGCGACCGAGGTACGAGGCCGCAACGGGCCTCCCCCCGCGGAGGCCCGTAACACCGCCATGCTATCGTAGGCAGTGACTAAGTGGCGGCGGTGAAGCGCGTCACTTCCCTGCTTTGCCCCCGCAGGCTCGGCCCGTGGCTCCTCCACGCTAAAGGGGCGTTAGGTGCGCACCCAAACCAACCAAAGCACAAGCCCCAAAGCCTCGCACATCCAACCGCCCCGCCAACACAGGCACAAAGTCAACCCACAAACTACAAAGCCTTGCCAAAAGCAACAGCCAAAGCACCCGCATGTTTCATGCCTCACGGCCAAACTTCATCACGCCATCAACACTCACTCCGTGAGGCCGGCGCCGGCGCCGGCCCATCCCGCACCGGCAGAAAACCCGGCAGGCGGTTTGAGTGAAACGAAACCGCATACTTTCATTTAATATAGATGCTTTTGCTGGGGCTTTTTGCACAGATAGTTTTTGCGCCCGCAGGCTTTTGCGCCGCATGGCTTTTGCACCGGCAGGGCGGCGAGGTACGAGCCGCAACGGGCCGACCCTCCCCCCCCCGCGGAGGCCCGTAACCCCGTCACGTAATTGTAGGCAGTGACTAAA
>JAIECQ010000006.1 GCA_029068395.1 Rikenellaceae bacterium | reverse complement strand
GACGATACATACAACACATTAATACATAATCACTTAACTACGTCCACTTGCCTTGCTGATTCTCTCTTTTACAAAAAATACTCTTGCAAATATAATAAATCAAAACAAATAAACAAACACAAACGCAATTTTTTACAACTAATTACGGCCTATTTTTAACAAACGAACAATATTTTTGACCTAATTTATAGTGTGGTGCGGTTTGAAATGGCGTGCACCAGAGTTATGTCGTCGGCATAATCTATCTCATCGCCAAAGCCTATGCCGCGGGCTATGGTCGACACCTTGACCCCAAAGTCAGACAACTGACGCGATATGTAATAGCCCGTGGTCTCGCCCTCTATCGATGTCGAAAGCGCCAATATCACCTCTTTGACCTCACCGCCACCCACACGATCGGTCAACAGATTGATTTTCAAATCAGAAGGACCTACCCCCTGTATCGGCGATATCACCCCGCCCAAAACATGATAAAGCCCCCTGTAACTGCGCGTATGCTCTATCGACAGCACATCTTTCACCTGCTCAACCACGCATACCGTTGTCTTGTCGCGCGAGGCATCTGCACATATCGGACACAGCTCACTGTCTGACAAATTATTACACATGCGGCAAAACTTTATGTTGCGCCTGAAGCTGACCAACGCCCCCGCAAGAGCATCGACCCCCTCGACAGGCTGACGCAAAAGATGCAACGCCAACCTCAACGCAGTACGCTCTCCGACACCCGGTAATTTCGCCAATTCATCGACAGCACGGTCAAGAAGTTGTGACATAAATCAAATTTCAGCTAAAAAACAATACATTCGGCCACACCGACCGCAAAAATAATACAAAAAGTCACACCCCGCAAAACTCTCCCCGCATGCAAAAACAACACATTCGGCCACGCAATAATATATATAGACACAAAACCCCTCACAGCACCCCTGAGGCATCATCCTCCCCCAAAAAACAAATAAGCGGAGGCCCGAAGACCTCCGCTTAACCTCAAATAATCTCTATCTGCCGCTCTAATATCCACCCCTTCTCTCCGTTTGCTATGGTTATCTGCCGCCAGTGCCCCACCCTTTCGCCAAGACGCACAGCCACACCCTCGTTGAGTATGAACAGGTCTTTGCCCGAAGCTCCCGGCGAACTCTTCACCGCCGCAGCCGACACCATCACGACAGCCTCCTTAGACTCGGTATAGTTGCGCTTCTGCGATGTTGCCACGCACACCGACACTATGAAAAAAAACAAGGCCAACACCGCCGCCGTGAACCCCAACTTGCGGCCGCCCACGCTTGAGGCCAGCAGATAGTAGACAGCCCCGGCAGCCGTCAGCACAAAAAATATCAGCGACAACACCGCCCATCCGTCCGATGGCAACATGCCCGCCGCATCACGCCACCATCCCGACATGAAAAACTCAGGCAACCGCTCTATCTTGGTCGCCGTGCGAGACTCTGCCACTCCCAGATTATACGCGGCATCACCATCTGACGGATTGAGCCTTAACGCCCTCTTGTAACTGACAATAGCCCAGGCAATACTGTCGCTTCTAAAATAGGCGTTACCTAAGTTATAATACAGTTTATAACTCTCTAACCCCTGCTCTATCAGCTGCTTATATCCCTCTATCGCCTTTTTGAACTCACCATGTGCATAGGCGTCGTTGGCAGCGTTCCACACAGCCACCTCTGAAGATATGTCGCCAGGCAGAGGTTCCGCCAACGAATCTAACGACGAGACACCCGTAAACAACGAGTCTAAAGAATAACCTGCCGCCCTATCCTGCTCTTTGGCCAATGCCCCCGAAGCCGACAACATCCCCACGGACAACAATATATAAACAATAGCTCTCATAACTCTCACAATATGTTTTCAAAACGCCCTATAATATCGAGCGACTCCTGATATACGCTGCCCATATTGAGCGAGGCACCAGACGAATATCGGGCAAACTCGCAGTCAGACAACAGCTTTATCATGGCCCCGACATCTTCCTGCGGTATCCCGCCGCTTGTCATACGCTCCTCTATGTTGTCTTTCGACAGGTCAGAGACGGGTATATTGAGCTTGTCTGAGACGTAACCGTAAAGCGCCCGCATGGTCTCCTCATAAAACAGCGACTCTTTCCCTGCCTCCATGTAACCCTTAGACTTGCGCAACCTCTTAAGAGCCATCTTGTTGGCCCTCTTGTTGCGCACCTTCACGGCGTCACGCATTGTCATGATGCGCTTACGCATATAAAACAACACACCCACTGCCAGCGCCGTCACCCCTGCCAAGGCAGCCACATAACCGGCCGACCACACAAAAAAACATCCCCGCTCAGACAGCTGCGGATCGCCTAACCGTATGAAATGAATGTCCTTGCCTATTATGGTCAGGTCTTCTCTCTCCACGCCGCCGCCGGAGGGCGAAGGTTGTGTCCCGCCATTGGGATCCTTAAGCACCTCTATCTCGATAGGTTTGGTGGCGACAGTATGATAGCGCCCCGTCGAGGCGTCGAAAAAGCTCATCTCTACAGGCTCTAACGTATATTTGCCCTCGGCACGAGGTATTACGGGATAAAGATATGTGCGTGACCCCGACATACCCTTGTCTGTGGCTACAAAATCGTCTTTCACCTTGGGGGGATACACCTCAAAGGTCGATGGAGCATTAAGCTTGGGCTCGGTGATGACGGCAAGGTTACCCACACCCGATATCGTCACCTTGACGGTGGTGGAAGAGTTGGCGTTAACCCTCTGCGAGGTCACCTGTGACGATATGTCGAAACGTCCCACCGCCCCGTCAAACCCTGCCGGAGAGGGACGCGGGAAATCTTTGACCGTCACCGCCACGGGAGCTGTCGACACATTATGCTTCAACTGCACCATGTTGCCGCCCCCGAACATCATATCGAGAATATCGTCAGACTGACTCTCAGACTGAGCCGCCACTATGGTCATTACATCCATGCGCTCAATCTCCAGACGACCGCTCTTCTGCGGAAAAAGCAGGCAACGATATATGGGCATGCGGTCATACACCTTGCCGTTAAATGTCACTCTCTCGGGAGCTGCCCGCCCCAAATCGACCTCCTGCTTCCAGAAACCGTTGAATGACGGAAAAGAGACATCGCCGTAACTTACCACCTTGTCGGCGCCGTATATATATGCTGTCGCCACCACCGGCTCGCCCTTATACACCTCTGTGTCAGAGACAACCATACGCAGCAGCACATCGTCAGAAACAAACATGCGTGTTCCGCTCTGCGTCTGCTTGCGCGAGGTGCGCTCCTTCACCACCTCTATACGATAAGGCTTGGTGGTGTAGCTCTTGCCGTCAGCCACAACCTTCATGGAGCCTATCTCATAAACCCCCTCCTTATACGCTATCAGACTGAATGTTATGGTGTGCGTTACGGTGTTGGTCACCTTGCCGTTAACCCACGATGTCGACCTGCTGAACGACTTTATAGGACCTGCGACAAGATCCAGCCCTCCGAAATCGGGATTGGAATAGCTGTCAAGGCTCTTGGCCTTTATTACGAACTGAATATTGAAATACTCATCCGTGCGGGCAATAGCAGGAGCCTCCACGGTCACCACGTCGCCTGAGGCATAAAGGTCTACCGCACACACAAACGCCACTATGAACAATAATAGTCGTCTCATTATTAACATCTATATTTTTTTTGCCTGACAAATTGCCACCCCGTCTATCGCCGTCACCACAATGGCGTCACCGACTCTGCTGCTGATCCTTGTGAAATAGCCTCATGCGTTCCACCACACGGTTTTTGCGTCCCAACATGAAAAACTCAATGAGCACAAGCAGCAAAGCCACCGCCACAATATAGCGATATTGCTCGTCATACTCCTCAAAGCGGTCTACTATAATCTCAGAGGCATCCATCGCCCTTATCTGACGCACTATCTTATCCAACCCCATAAGACTGCCCGAGGCATGCACGTAAGTACCACCCGTTGTATGGGCCAACTGCCTGAGCAGCTCTTCGTTAAGATGGCTCACCACCAGCTCGCCCTTGTAATGCAGCATCTGTCCCCCTATGGTTATAGGCGCCCCCTCCGGCGAACCCACACCCACGGTATGCACCACCGTACCTTTGTCGGCCAGCTCACGCGCCACCTCCAGAGCGTCGCTGTCATGGTCCTCGCCGTCCGATATCACTATCACCGCCCTGCTACGCTCATCCTGCGACGAGAACGACCTCCCCGCCGCCCTCAGCGCCTTGCCCACAGACGTACCCTGCGTCGACACCATACCCGGCTCAAGGTGCATAACGAAATTCTTTGCCGACACATAATCGCCCGTCATGGGCAACAACACAAAAGCGTCGCCGGCAAAGACCACCATGCCTATGCGGTCGTTGGTAAGCTCGTCCACAAGCTTGTTTATGGCCATCTTTGTCCTCTCTAAGCGCGAGGGCTCGTAATCTTCGGCCAACATGCTGTTAGAGACATCCACCACCAGCATTATCTCTACCCCCTCTGTCTTGACCTTACGCAACCGCGACCCCACCTGCGGACGTGCAAGGGCAAACACCATCACCGACACCGCGGCAACGGTAAGCCAATACTTCACCGACACCTTATAAGGAGCCGCCTCCCTCATAAGCGGACCTATCACCTCACGCTCTCCGAAACGAGCCAGACGCCTGCGATAATCGCGCCACACATATATGAACAGCCCCCCCAGCAGAGGTAGCAGCAAAAGCAAATAGAAATATTGCGGATGTGCAAATCTAAACATCATTCACGTCTTTAAAAATCAACCCCAAGCCCCTGTATATATCTAAGGTATGCGCTTCAAATAAAGGTGTCTGACCAGCAAGGACACCACCGCCAACACCAACGCAGCCATGACAAACATACCGTAACGCTCACCGTAAACCACCGTCTCTTCAACATCTATCTTACTCTTTTCCAACGAATTTATTCGGTCATATATGCCAGCCAGACTCTCTTTGTCAGTCGCGCGATAATAAATGCCTCCCGTCTCTTCGGCAATGCTTCTTAACAGCTTTTCATCTATCTTCACCGGAGCCTGCACGAAAACCTTTCGCCCCCAGGCATCTATCGAGGGCATCGGAGCAGTACCCTTGGTACCCACCCCTATCGAATATATCTTGACACCGAGTGCTGCGGCCACCTCCGCCGCCATTAACGGCGCTATGCTGCCGCTGTTGTTTTCGCCGTCGGTAAGCAATATCACCACCTTGCTCTTAGATGTGCTCTTACGCAACCTGTTTACCGCCGTGGCAATACCGGTACCTATGGCAGTCCCATCCTCTATCATGCCTGTCGACGCCTTCGACAGCATGCTTATCAGCGTCATGCGATCGGTTGTCAGAGGCACCTGCGTGAAGCTCTCGCCGGCAAAAAGCACCAGCCCCATGCGGTCGCCCTTACGGTCCATCACAAACTTCGAGGCCACCTCTTTGGCCGCCTCAAGACGGTTGGGCTGCAAGTCTCGCGCCTCCATTGTCGACGACACGTCAAGCAGCAAAATGATGTCGACACCGTTCGACGATACGCTCTGGGTGTCAGATGCGCTCTGCGGACGCGCCAGAGCCGCCACAAGCAACGCCACCACGGCCAGCTTCAAGACAAAAGGCAGATGACGCATATAATACCTTGCCGAACGCGGCGCCGAACGCACCCCCTCTACCGTCGACACTATCATGGCCGACCGTCCCTGCCTCTGCTTGTATATGTAACCCGCAATCATCAATGGCAAAAGCAACATCAGATAAAACATATGCGGATCTGCAAACCGTACAATCATCTGTCTGAAATTTTTACCAGTTCTTAATATCTTTCACCCATATACCACGCCCCTCCTTGTCGCGGTCGGCTTTGTCTGAGGCGGTCTTGTCCTCCTCTATCTGAACCATATCCAGCAGCCTCTCAGCCTCCTGACGACTCATGCCGCCGCGACCCTCGGTGCCACCCCCTTCATCATTACGAGGCGCCCCCGTGCCGTTGCCGCCGCTGTCGTCATCCTTGTTATTGTCGTTGTTACTGTCGTTATTGTCTTTATTATTATTGTTATTGTCTTTATCTTTATTGTCGTTGTTATTGCTGTCGTCTTTATTGTCTTTATTGTCGTCTCCTCCTGAGCCGTTGTTATCCTTGGATTCATTGCCGTCAGAGCCGCCACCGTCCGGATTGTTATCCTGCTTGTCTAACATCATCTGGGTGTATGCCAGATTAAACTTGGCATCCATATCGGTATGATTCAGCCTCAACGACTCCTTATAGGCCTCCAAAGCCTCTTTGAAACGACTTTGTTTAAAAAGAACATTGCCGTAATCATAATAGGCCTGAGCCTTGAACAACGAGTCAGACGCTGTCTTGGCCACATGGGAAAACACCTCCTCGGCGTCATCAAACATCTCTTGTTTATAGAACACGCTGCCTATGTTATAGGCTATATCCGTCGAATTTTCGTCATAATCAAAGGCCTTCATATAGTTTTCAGAGGCCTTGTCATACTCCTGCTTGTCATACGACTTGTTGCCACGGCGAATAAACCGACGCTCCCCCTGTGCCGAGGCCTCAAAAGAGCACACGGCTCCCGCAATAAACACAATCACAAACAATAACGCCCTCATATCGTTGCTTTTTGCTCGTCCGACATCATCACCTCCTTGGTCTCCTCCACAAATATGTAAGCCTGATTGTAAGCCTCATTATGGCGCTCTATACCGGGCACATACTTGGCGAACTTCACCAGATCGGAAAGCTCCAGCAGCTCACCTGCCCGTCTGCACTCGCGCTCCTCGACACTGCACTCTCTAAGACACTCCAACACCTCGGGGGTGGTCATCTCAAGGGCGGTGAACCCGTAACGACGCGCAATATATGAGCGCACCACATCGGCAAGACGCGTGTAATACTCCTTTACATGGCCATTCTGCCACAACTTCTCTTGCTCCAACATCTCCAGCTCCCTAATGGCTCTGCTGTGGGCCGGCTCGTCATCCCTCTCCTTTGCCGCCATGCCGCCCTTGCCACGCCACCGCCTCAGCAACAACACCGCCGCCACTATCACCGCCACAGCCAACAGCGACAACAACACCGGCGTCGAGGTCAGATAATAGACAAACTCCGCGAATGTAAATGGCGCCTGCCTCACCGGAGCGATATCGGCAATGGTCATCTTTGCGGTATCAATATCAAAACCGTTTACCACCAATACGGCCTGACCGGCATCCGAATATATGGTATCCAAAATGTTCTTGTCGCCATAAAGCACCGAGAAACGCCCCATATCAAACTTGCCGGCAGCAAAACACATCATGGTGTAATCTCTGCCCATCACCATGTCACGACCGTTGCGCTCCACCAGATATGTAGGACTCACACTCAGACACTCCAACGTGTCGTTAGGAGTCAGTTTGCCGTCAGGGAATGCCACCCGTTGCGTCGCATCCTTGCTCACGGTCAGACGCAACACGAAACGGTCGCCTATCATGATGGTGTCGGGTATCAGCTCAACCTTAAGCTCAGGCACCCTTTTTACACCCGCACTGTCGGGCGTCGCCATCAAAACGACAGGCGCAACGAGCATCAACCCTGCAATTATTCCCCGTATTAACTTCATCTCTCTCTTTGTTTTAAACGACACTCTTCCACAACCCACAAGAGGCACCCTAACACTACGCCAAGCTCTCATCTGCCCCGCCGGTCCCACGTCAGACCACCTGTCCCGAACCTCACCCCCTCTTCTTGAACAGGGCTATCAACGCCTTTACGTAGTCGTCATCGGTTGCCACCGCCACGGTGTCAACCTTATAACGCATAAGAGTACTCTCCACCACGAAGTTCTGCCTTTTATAGTGATTGTCATACGCCCGTCTTACCTCTTTGGACGAGGTGTCGACCCATACGCGCTCACCGCTCTCGGCATCCATCATCTCAATGGCACCCACGTCGGGCATGCTCTCGTCACGACGGTCATAAAGACGCAAGGCCACCACATCATGCCGCGAAGACAATATCTTGAGCGGCTCCTCGAAGCGGGCCTTACCCGTCTCAATATCCACATCCATCATGTCAGAGACCACAAACATGGTGGTGCGCTTCTTAAGAGCGCCTGTTGCAAAACGCAAGGCCCCCCCTATGTCGGTGCCCCTGCCCACCGGCTCAAACTCAAGCAGCTGACGTATTATGTGCAAGATATGGTTGCGTCCCTTCTTGGGAGGTATGAACAGCTCTACCCTGTCGCTGAAAAGCAGACACCCCACCTTGTCACCGTTCTTCTCGGCCGAGAACGCGAGCACCGCCGCCATCTCGGCAGCCAGCTCCTGCTTGTGCATGGTGCGCGAGCCGAACAGACGCGAGGCACTCACATCGACAAGCAGCATCAGAGTCAGCTCACGCTCCTCTTCATACACCTTTATATGAGGCGAACGGCTGCGTGCCGACACGTTCCAGTCAATGTCGCGCACATCATCGCCCACCCGATACTCCCTCACCTCTGAGAACGACATGCCGCGCCCCTTAAAGGCGCTGTGGTACTTGCCGGCAAATATCTCGCTCGACAAACCGCGCGTCTTTATCTCTATGCGCCGCACCTTTTTCAATATTTCGCTCTGTGAGACCATCACCGCCTGTTATTAAGGTACCTCCACCGCGTTCAACACCTCTGTTATTATATCCTCAGAGGTCACATTTTCGGCCTCAGCCTCATAGGTCAGACCTATGCGGTGGTTGAGCACATCGTGTGCCACCGCACGCACATCTTCGGGTATCACATAATCGCGACGCTTTATAAAGGCATAGGCCCGGGCCGCCTTGGCCAACGATATGCTGGCACGCGGCGATCCGCCGTAACTTATAAGGCTGCAAAGATTGTCAAGCTTGCTGTCGGCAGGGTTACGCGTTGCAAACACTATGTCGACTATATACTTCTCTATCTTCTCGTCCATATAAACCTGCCCCACCACCGAGCGTGCCTCCACTATATCCTCCGGCTTTATCACTGCCGCAGCCTTCGGAAACTCGCCCTGAATATTCTGACGTATTATAAGACGCTCCTCCTCGCGCTTGGGATACCCTATCTTCACCTTAAGCATGAATCGGTCAACCTGCGCCTCGGGCAACGGATAGGTACCCTCCTGTTCGAGCGGGTTCTGCGTGGCCAGCACCAAGAAAGGCTCGGGCAGCTTGTAGGTGTCGTCGCCTATGGTCACCTGACGCTCCTGCATGGACTCAAGCAACGCGCTCTGCACCTTGGCCGGCGAACGGTTTATCTCGTCGGCAAGTATGAAATTGGCAAAAATAGGACCCTTCTTGACAGTAAACTCCTCGGTGCGCTGACTGTAGATCATGGTACCCAACAGGTCGGCAGGCAAAAGGTCGGGGGTGAACTGTATGCGTGAGAAACGGGCATCCACCGCCTGGGCCAACGTCGTTATGGCCAGCGTCTTGGCCAGCCCAGGCACACCCTCCAACAATATGTGGCCGTTAGAGAGCAACCCTATAAGCAACGAATCGACAAGATGGCGCTGCCCTATTATCACTTTACCCATCTCATTGTTGAGCTTCTCCACAATAGCGCTCTTGCTGACTATGCGCTCGCTCAACTCTCTGATTTCAACATCATTCATGTGAACTGACTGTTATTTTTTTATTACTGCAAAAATCGAAACACCACACCCATTGCCCCTTTATGAGCACTCCCCGACTTTGAGCATAACGACAAAAAGCGCCGTTTATTATGCCGCCATACGCTTTTAGTTAGACGTCAGATAGTCGGCAAAACTATCGGTCTTCTCTATAAGGTCAGATATTATATAGAGCTTGTCCCAGGCCATTATGGTGGTGCCACCGTTGGGGATAAAGCTCTCTCCGTCTCGTTCTATCAGCATAACCAACAGATTGACAGGCACATCTAACGACGACAGTGTCTGCCCGACACAAAAGGCGCCCGGCCTTATATCCACCTCTGTGGCTATCGGGTTCTCCGACTCCGACAACTCTATGGCCATGCTCCTCACCACCGATGTCGTCGGCATCAACAGTTTGAGCTTGTCGGCCACCCACATAAGCGACGTACCCTGCAACAACACCGACATGCACGATATGAAGAATACGAAGTTAAAGATGGTATCGGCCCCCGCCACCCCCGCCACAATAGGATAGGTGGCAAAAAGTATCGGCGAAGCCCCCCTTAGCCCGCCCCACGACAACATCAGCCTGTCTTTCACCGTCAACCTCTTGAAAAACGCCGTCGAGACGAACACCGACAACGGACGCGCCACGAATATAAGAAATGCCGCCACCAACAAACCGCTGCCTGCAATGGGAGCTATGCGCGTGGGATAACACAACAGACCCAAAAGCAAGAACATCACTATCTGCATCAGCCACGTTACGCTGCCATAAAAACGAATGATACCCTGCCGTCGCGAAAAACGACTGTTGCCCACCACTATGCCGGCCAGATACACCGCCATGAAACCGTTACCGCCAAGCGACTGACACATGGCATAGGTAAACATCATCATGGCAATCATCAGCACCGAGTACAACCCGTCCACATCTATATTGATGCGCCTTACCACGAAAACCATGGCTTTGGCCATCGCAAAGCCCACCGCCACACCTATAGCCATGTCTTTAAAGAAGTTGGGTATCAACACCCAAAAAGACTGCTCGGGATTGCTCACAAGCGACAGACAGCTGATGGTAAGGAAATAGGCCATAGGGTCGTTGCTTCCGCTCTCAAGCTCGAGTATGGGACGGAGATTGTTTTTCAGCGTCGACGCCCTCGTTCTGAATAGCGAGAATGTGGCCGCCGCATCGGTCGACGACACCACCGCTCCCAGCAACAGTCCGTGCGTCAGCGAAAACTGCGGATATATCAAGTGTATGAACACGCCCACGGCAACGGCCGTTATCGCCACCCCTAACGTTGCCAGTATCAAACCCTCGCGCCACACGGGCTTTATATCTTTCATTCGGGTCTCCATGCCACCCGAAAACAATACGAACGAGAGGGCTATCACGCCTATGAACTGCGTCAGCCCGGCATCGTCGAAATATATATGGCCCACACCGTCCGTGCCCGCCAACATGCCCACCAATATGAAGCCCAGCAACAACGGTATCCCAAACCGCGACGAGAGCTTGGACGCCAAAACGCCCGCAAACAGAAGCACTGACGCAATCAGAATTATCAACGAAGTCGTATCTCCAAAAAGCATATATCAAACATTATCGGTGCAACACCCAAAACATCATCTCAAACAGCCCCGCCCGTCGCTTCCTCCCCCAGTGCACTTCCGGCCCACGCCCCCGTTGGCGCTCACCAACG
>JAIECQ010000059.1 GCA_029068395.1 Rikenellaceae bacterium | reverse complement strand
GTTGTTCCTCAAACATATCAAAACGGGGTCCGTGACCCCTCCCCCGGAAGGGCCGCCGGAGGCAGTTTCAGCAAACCATCACCGGCAGTGACGGCAAGTCATTCTTAACAGGAGGTATACCGTCAATGTTTGTCCTTATATTTTTCCAATTGTTTTTTGATGGCGTCAATTGCCAGGTCGACAGATTCTTCAAACGACTTGGTTTGTCTTTCGGCCACCAGCGATTCTCCCGGCACTTCGATTTCTATGAGGGCTATTTTGTTGCCGTGTTCGTTGTCCTTATCAATTCTTAGTGTTACTACTGCCGAGGTTATTTTGTCGCTGAAACGTTCGACTTTATTTACTTTGGCTTCGATGAAATCCAACAGTTTCTTGTCGGCATCAAACTTTACAGACTGAATTTTAACGTTCATGACTCTCTATTTTACAGTTAATATATATTCCCGCAATGCGGGCATAATTGTAATCAAGGCAACAATCGTGCCAATTTCACTTTCACAAACTACAGTCGGGCATTTGGCCGGGCGACATTTACCTGCCGCGGTTGCGCGGATGGGCCGAGCGGTATGCCTTTATCAGCTCGTCGACTGTAGAGTGGGTGTATATCTGAGTTGTCGAAAGGTCGGCATGCCCCAGAAGCTCTTTCACCGTCTCTATGCCTGCCCCCTCCGAGAGCAGATGGGTAGCGAAAGTGTGACGCAAGACATGCGGACTTCGCTTGCCCTCAACCCCCATCAGCGTGAGCACCTGACGCACCGTGCGATACACTTCCGTGCGACTGACCGGCTCTCCTTTGTTTGATAAAATTAATAATTTATTATCTGATTTGCAAATTTTAGAACGTAATTCGATATAATTTGCAATTCTTTGTAACAACATAGGCACCAGAGGCACTATGCGTTGCTTGTTTCCCTTGCCTGTGATTTTTATTGTCGACTCTTCGAGAGATATATCGTCTATGCCTATGCCGATAAGTTCGGCCAGACGCAGGCCGCATCCGTAAAAAAGCAGTACTATAAGCGATCTTTTCTCTGTCACAAAATCGTCTGACGGCTCCAACAGGTCGACAAGGCGCGACATGCGGCTCTTTTCGACAAACGACGGCAGACGCGAGGGCTTGCGCATAGCCCCTATCTTGGCGGCAGGATTCTTGGTCACCACGCCCCGGCGCAGCATGTAACGGAAAAAGGCCTTGAGCGACGAAATCTTGCGGTTGACCGTGGCGGCCTTATCGCCCGAGGCGGTAAGAGACATTATCCAGCTGCGGATGTCGGTGTGAGAAACCTGCGATGGGTCGAAGGCGCCCTCTTCCACACCGTAATATAAAAGAAACTGACGAAGATCGTCGCCATAGGCTTTCTTCGTCAGTTTAGAATAACGCTTTTCAGACTCTATGTATCTGAGAAAATCTTCTATCACAGCATCCAAGCGTCGATATAATTACTCTTCGTTTCTCTGAAGCTGGTTGACATAGATGGCGCGAAGCTTCTGTTTGCGCTTCTCTACAGAGGGTTTGGTAAACTGCTGACGTGCGCGAAGCTCTTTGAGCACACCCGTCTTCTCAAACTTTCTCTTAAACTTCTTGAGGGCCTTTTCTATGTTCTCGCCCTCTTTGATCGGCATGATAATCATCTTTCTATCTTTTTAATTTATTTGACAAATTGTTGTAAAAAGCTCTCGCAGAGCCGGCGGAAGCAGACAGGCCCCCGTCTCTTTTATGTTGTTGTAACTATCAGTATGTTAAGCTAATAAAGGCAAACCCCCTTTCAAATCATTTAAGTTTAACACCGCAAAGATAATAACTTTTTTTGTTTTTCAGCCTTTTATCGCAAAAAGCAGTATCCCTATGGCGGTAGCGCCGGCACACAGCCGGTCAACACAAAAAAAAGAGGGGGCAATCACCCCCTCTCAAAACAATATTATGTTCTCCGCTATTTTCTTATTGCGGCAACACCGGGCAGCTCTGCACCCTCGATATATTCAAGCAGAGCACCGCCGCCTGTTGAGTTATAGCTGACTTTGTCGGCCATTTTGAACTTGTTGATACAAGCCACCGAGTCGCCACCGCCTATCAGCGAGAATGCGCCTTTCTGCGTAGCCACTGCAATGGCGTCGGCCACGGCCTTAGAGCCTGCCGCAAAGTTGTCCATCTCGAATACGCCCATGGGACCGTTCCAGAGAATGGTCTTGCAGCTCTCTATCACCTCGGCAAATTTCTTGCGTGTAGCAGGTCCGATGTCGACACCCTCCCAGCCGTCGGGTATGTCGTTGGCCGGACATATCTTGGTGGGGGCGTCGTTTCTGAACTCAGAGATACATACGGCATCTTCGGCCAAAACGAGCTTGACGCCCATCTCTTTGGCCTTCTCTATCATGCGCAGGGCGGTGTCGAACTGGTCTTTCTCGCACATCGACTTGCCTATCTTGCCACCCAAGGCAGCCTGTATGGTATATGTCATGCCGCCGGCAGCTATGAGCACATCCACCTTAGAGAAGAGCTTCTCTATGATGGTTATCTTGGTCGACACCTTGGCGCCGCCGAGAATGGCTATGAAAGGACGTTCGGGAGCCTCAAGCACCTTGTCGATGGCCTTAAGCTCGCCCTCCATGACATAACCGAACATTTTGTCGGCGGGGAAGAACTTGGCAATGATGGTGGTAGATGCGTGAGCGCGGTGAGCGGTGCCGAAAGCGTCGTTTATATAGCAGTCGGCCAGAGAGGCGAGCTTCTCTGCAAATTTCTCGTCGCCCTTCTCCTCTTCTTTATAGAAGCGCAGATTTTCCAACAGCAGCACCTGACCCGGTTTGAGGGCGGCAGCCTTCTCAGAGGCCTGCGAACCGATGCAGTCGTCGGCAAAGTCAACCTTGACGCCGAGGTTTTTCTCAAGGGCGGGTATTATATGACGAAGCGAGAACTTGTCGGCGGGACCCTCTTTGGGTCTGCCGAGGTGCGACATGAGGATGACCGAACCGCCGCCGGCCAACACTTTTTTTATTGTGGGGATGGCCGCACGTATGCGGGTGTCGTCAGTCACATTGAAATTTTCATCAAGGGGTACGTTGAAATCAACACGGATGATAGCACGTTTGCCTTTGAAATCGTAAGTCTCGATCGATGCCATAATAATGATTAGTTATGTTGTTAATATTTTGTTTTTCAATCATCAATGACACAAATATACATTTTTTTATTTAATTTGCAGACTCTGAGAGATATTTTTTATGAGCGAAACGTACAAAAGCAGGGCTATCGTGCTTCACACCATAAAATATGGCGACCGCGGCCACATAGTGCATCTTTATACCGAAGCGCTCGGACGCCGCAGCTATTACGTGGGCGGATTGCGCAACGGACGTCTGACAGTGGGACGCAGCAAGATAGCGCTTCAGCCGTTGAGCGTCATAGACATTGTGGGATACGAGAGCACCCGAAGCGACCTTCACCGCATACGCGAGGCGACGAGTCCCTATCTGCTCACGCGGCTGATATTCGACATACGCAAGTCGGCCATAGCGCTGTTCATTGCCGAGGTGGTCTATCGCATGGTGCGTGAAGAGGCCGCCAACCCCCTCTTCTTCGACTTTTTCGAGGGGGCTGTAAAGGCCCTCGACCAGGCTGAGGGCAACATCGCCAACTTCCACATATTCTTTCTGTTAGAGATGACGCGCTTTATGGGCTACTATCCGGCCGACAACTATACCGAAGACGGATTCTTCGACCTTACAAAGGGGGAATTTGTGGTCATAAAGCCGCAAAACAACGACTTGTTCATGGACAGCCGCACGAGCCGTCTGCTATCGCTGTTCATAGGACGCTCAATGAGCCAGGCCCTCGATATAGAGATGGGACGCGCCGACCGCGTGAGCCTGCTCGGACGGCTCATAGATTTTCTGGCATATCATCACGACTCGGCATATAAGATATCATCAATAAAGGTGCTGGGTGAGATATTCTGACCGCACCCGCACCGCACCCGCACCGCACCCGTTCGCCTTCACCGGTTTTCGTCCACACGCAACATACCAAACCCGCATCATGACAGGGCTGTCTTTGTCATGATGCGGGTTTTCACACATCTTACGAATGGTCGCCGCATACTGTTTCCGAGAGGCAGACGGCAGAGTCTTACCTTATCCCCGCTTTATCGAGCGCCTTGGCATACTCTCTTGCGTTCGCGTTGTGTTGCGTGAGCGTCGTGGCAAAGCGGTGTCGTCCCGAGAGGTCGGGAGCGGCACAGAAATAGAGATAGTTGTGTTTTTCGTAGTCAAGCACGGCATCTATGGCGCTTATGGGGGGACAGTAAATGGGGCCCGGGGGCAGTCCTGTGTGCTTATAGGTGTTGTATGGCGAGTTGACCTCAAGGTGTTTGAAGAGTATGCGTTTTATAGACGGGTCACCCAGCGCATATTTGACGGTGGGATCGGCTTGCAGGGGCATCTTCTTGCGCAGACGGTTGAGGTACACGCCGGCAATGCGCGGTTGTTCGGGCGCGTACTTGCTCTCTTCCACCACTATGGATGCGAGTGTCGACACCTCCTTGCGCGACAGATTGAGCTTTTTGCGTTTGTCGTCGCGTCCGCGGGCAGACCAGAACCGCTCATACTCCTTGTTCATGCGCGCCATCAGCTCCTCGGGGGTTATGGTCCAATATACCTGATAGGTGTCGGGTATGAACATAGATATGATGTCGCTTTTGCCGAAGCCGTATAAGGCAGCCATGTCAGGGTTGCGCAGGGTGTTGAGCATTGTCAGCGAGTCGGCCTCGATGCACTTGGAGATAGCTCCTGCCAGACGCTCTACGGTGCGTATATTGTTGAATGTCAGCTTGACAGGTGTCTGATTGCCGACCCTGAGCCTGCCTATCAGACCGCGAAAGGTCATGCCCTTGGTCAGGGTGTAGTGTCCGGGACGTGCCTTGACATACTTGAAACGCCTCGACAGGGCGCAGAAGTCGGATGTGTCTTTGAGGAACCCCTGCTCTTTCAATATCAGGGCCTGTTCTGAGACCGATGCGCCCGTGGGCATGTTAACAGAGCCTGTCTTGAGCACCGAGCCTTTGACGGCATAGATGTAATAGGTCATGCCGCCGAATATCACGATGCCGAGAAACATCAGCGCCACAAGCGTCAAAACAGCTCCGCCAATCTTAATTTTAGCCATATTTTTGTACTGTTAAAAATTTGTCTTATCTTTGTGTCGGGTAAGTCTTATACGACCAGCTCCTGCTGAACTCCCCCAGGGCCGGAAGGCAGCAAGGGTAAGCGGTTGAGCGGTGCGATATAAGTAGCTTACCCTTTTTTTGTTGCAGCCGCCCCCGTAAAGCCGGCGTCTTAAAATCCCCCTGTGTTACCCAAAACCGTTGCTTAAATCCCGTCTGGCAAAACACCCCTTGCGCCAATACGAAGCCCCCGGCAACCCGGGCCTCCGAACGTTCCCGTGTTTAGAGCCGCCCTGTTTTATGCAACAGCCACCCCGCAGGCATGAATATGGTGTATATGCCCATGCGTCTTACTGCCTCTGCCCATTTTTTGCGACTTTTGAAAAACACAGCCCAGTAACACATCGCGTTTTTTATCTTTGACTTCAAAGGCACGCCATATGTCACATATTCGGCGTAAAAGTTCATAAAGGCCTCCGGCGAGCTACTGCGTAAGCGTTTTATGCTGTCGCTAAGTCCGCCGGGCAGATACTCGCATTTCATGTACGGACGGTTGACATATCGGGCCTTATAACGTTGGGCCATGCGATTCCACACCAACCCCTCGGAACAAAATTTCTCGCCCTCAATCTCAGGAAAGGGATACTGCCGCATAACCGATGTCTTGATTATCTCGGCACGGTCGCCCTTTATGCGATACTTCTCTCTGTAATCGAGAAAGTTAGTGTCTATAACCTCTTTGTCGGTGCTTGTGCCTATCACATTGCCGTCTTCATGTATTTTGTTGCCGACCACGGCACAGAAATTGTCGTCCGACTCAAGGAACGGTATGTGAGACACTATGTCGGCAACCACATTGTCGTCAGACAGATAGTCATCGCTGTCCAATATCATGAACAGATAGCCCCCCGCGGACTCCACACCTTTGTTTATGGCCCTGTGCTTGCCTCCGTTGGGCTGTCTGACGTATGTTATGTCCAACTTGCCCTCGTCGATGAAACGTTGCATCACCGCGTCGGTTTCGTCGGTAGATCCGTCGTTTACCACAATCCACTCGAAATCTTTGTTTGTCTGGCGCACAAGACTTTCATACGCTCTGCCAAGCAGGGCTGCCCTGTTATAGGCCGGAGTGAAAACGGTCAATGCTTTTCCCATAGCTTTCAAGTTGTCTCTCATTTGTCAAACGCATCTGTTGATGTAACCCTCGGTGGCATGCTCGTTGGGTATGATTTTGGCGGGATTGCCTATGACCATAGAGTTGCTCGGCACATCGAAATTGACCAGCGTTAACGGTGCTATGAGCACATTGTCGCCTATGGTTATATTGCCCACTACCACAGAGTTGGCATCTATCCACACCCTGTTGCCTATAGTCGGCGCACCTTTTCGTGCTCCTCTGTTTTCGGCACCTATGGTCACTCCTTGGTTTATGTTACAGTTGTCGCCTATCTTGGCGTTGGGGTTGATGACGATGCCGCCGAAATGACCTATATACAGCCCCTTGCCGACAGTCAGGCTCCAATGGGTTGCGACACCGAACTTGACCATGTTACGCATGAACATCAATCGATAGAACCATCTGAGAAATAAACTCCCGTTCTTGGCCATGCGCATGAAATAGGTGACCTTGAAACCATGACATAGGAGATAGCATTTTATCTTTCCTTTAAACCCCTGGAAACCATACCTATAAGCATCAGATGACGTTAAGCTTGATTTCATATATACTTTTTTTTAAAAACTGTTCATTATGCTTTTCAGTGCCGAATCGAGATTGGTCTCTTTTACATACACCGTGTAATTGTTGAAAATGGAATAGATGAAAAATGCCAGAACAAAACAAACATACACCATCTTCCAATATATGTTTTTGATGTTTAACACAGCAAGAGGCACTGTGATGCACTCAAACACCTTATAATAATCCAACCCTCTTGACGAGAGTATGGAGATGGAACTTAACGGGAAGTACAAAAGCAGATAGACGAAATAGAGGTTGAACAATACCCGCTGCAACCTGTCGTTGAGGTCGGCCGAAAGGGCAAATCCGAAAAAGAGCAGCATTCTGACAATAAGCCCCGGTGACAGACCTGCCCTCTCGTTATACTTACCTCCTTCAGTCAGATAAAGCTCTATCTGCCATTGGGGCAGACCTGCCTTTGAGGCAACCAGACCTATTATGTCGAGCAGGTTTACAAGCACCAAAGGAAAGGCTATGGCCATGATTATGAAAGCCTTTCTGCGGTTTACGGTTATTCTGTTGGCAATCCAGTATGCCGGTATGAACGTCACCATCGAATAGTGGAAAAAGAAGGCTGCAAGCATGCACAACAGATACTTGTTTCTCTCTTTCGACAGTATGTATTTAAACGACATTATAGTGAACGTCAAAGCCATGCCTTGCCTTACTATGCCCAGATTATAACCCATGTGTAATGAGAAATATATCAGCCACGACAGAGCTATAAAAGGGGAGTATTTGTTGAACGTGACAGTCAGCACCGTCATCGAAAAGAGGTTCATTATAAACAGCAACGTCCAGTAGTCGCCACCGAAAAATTTGACTATCGCATTGAGCAGGGCATAACCGGGGTTGGTGCCGTATTCGTTCCAGTTGTCTATGTTGATCTGGTCAAACATTCGCAGATAGGCCGACTGGTCGACACCGAATTTATTGTCGAACATCAGCAGACATATGGCCAGAAAGGCCGGGAAGAAGGTGTAATATACGGCAAACTTATCGCGTGTCGTAAGATTAATCAAGACACCGATTACCAAAAGTCCTCCGCACAGTGAAATAGGGTTCATTCTTAAGCCAATGTTCTATCGTTGTTGAGCCTCGGTTGCTTCGGCGTCACGGGTATTATGCTTTGTAGGCCGACAATATCGTATCCGTTATGGCAGACAGAGAATATTTCGACACTATGTCGTTTTGTGCATCGGTTATCTCTTGCTCTCTCTGCGGCGTCAGCGACTCTATCATATGTTTGAGCTGCCCGGCATTGCCGTTTTCAAACAGTTGCCCTTCAGGCACAAGGCTGCGTATGCCGTCGACATCAGAGCCGAAGACAACCTTCCCCGCCGCCATGGACTCAAGCACCGAGGTGGGCATGCCCTCCCAATGCGACGAGTGCACATATATGTCACACATCTTCATAAGCTCGGCAATATCGCTCCTCTGACCGGTCATTATGGTTTTGCCGGGTACGGTTATCGCCTTGGCCACGTCGTCAAAGGTCTCGCCGTCGCCCACCAGCACACACTTATAATCATTAGGCAGCATCTCAACCGCCTCTATCACCGTCTGTTGGTTCTTGGCGGCGGTCATTCGCCCCACCATCATCACTATCTTGTCTTTGCCGTCAAGGCCAAGCACTCCTCGGTCGAGCGGCTCCGCCTCTCTGAAACGGTCAATGTCGACACAGTTGGGCACCACCCTGTATTTACGCCCATCTGCGACTCCTAACCACCCTGTCAGCGACCTGCGGGTCTCTTCGCTTATGCAGAACACCTCTTTGTGACGCCAGAAGATAAAACGGTCTACAAGGCGCAACACCCTCTTGCCCCGACGCCTGTTGGTGGTGCTGTGTTCTGACGTGTAAAGCCTTACCCCGCGGAAATTGAAGAGCGATGCGGCGGCGGCCCACAGCTGGGCATAGGTAAGGTGGGTGTGCACAACATCATACCTGCCCGAGAGCAACATCCGCAGAAACACGAAAAAGTGTATCGGACACAGAAGACCCACACGTGGTGCCCGCCTTATGCGTATGCCCTCTCTTTCAAGCTTGTCGGTCAGGTGTGAACGTCCGCCATCGAGCACCAGCACCTCCACATCTTCTCCCTTGCGCTTCATCCGGCAGGCCAGACCCACGACATAGACCTCGGCACCGCCGACACCTAAAGAGTTGATGGCGTGTAAAATCATTTTTTCGTGTTTTTAGATTGCATGATGGCTCTCCATATATCGCCCACGACAACAGACCCGACCCCGAAAAACAGCCCCAATATGAGAGCCACGACGCATATCAGCTTACGCTTGGGCTCAGAAGGACTTTCGTCAAAGAGGGGAGGGGTGAGTATGGTGAAGCTCGGGGTGTTCTCGCTCACCTTGGCGCGCGCCACGTCAACCTGCGAGGCGGCGGCACGATAGGTCTGAGAGGCTATGTCGACATCGCTCATCAGCCTCTCGAGATAGGCCTGAACGCTTTTTTTATTGGGGTTCAGGTTTTTGTCGACAACCTTCGAATACTCCTCCTGACACTTGTAATAGCGCTCACGGGCCGCCTCGGCAATCACAAGCGCCATGTCTAACTCTTGCTTGGCCTTGCCTGTCTGATAGTTTATGAGGTATTGCTGTAGCTTGCTGGTAAGAGAGTCGACCAGTATCACCGAGGCCAGCGGGTCTTGCGTGGTTGCCGACAGGGTCATGACAGTCGACTTTTTGTCGCTGACAACCTCGAATGTCGACCTTGCAGCCAAAAGAAAGCTACGCTGGGAGTCGGTTATGTCATATTTGGTGTTAGAGTTTTTGCCGCCACTCTCTTTTTTCTTCGATCCTTTGGGCGACCACCACGGCTTGCGCTGATAATCGCTAAGATACTCTGAAAAAGACAGTTTGCCGGGAGCACCTGCCGGAGGGTTGACAAGAGATATCTGCGCATTTTCAAACTCGAGCATGAAAGGTATGCTCTTTATGATGGTGGGTGCCAGCTCTATGGTGATGCCGTCTTCGCCACCGCCCATGGACGAGAGCCCTAACATGTTCATGGCTCCAGACAGACCCGACTGCGAGCTTTTCTTCTCCATCACAAGCTCTGCCTTGGCCGTGTACATGCGAGGCACGCTAAGGGCATATACGACACCCAATATGACCACCACACCTGTTATTACGGTCACCCTCTTTTTATGTGCTATGACTTTGTCTAATATGTCCCAAAATGTCGTTTCGTCAGGTCGTTTGCTTTCCATGGCGCTCTATTGTGATATTGTATCTATAATGTTTTTATAAGTGTCCCACACCTTGCGAACGTCAAACTGCCTTTCGGCCTTCTCCCTGCTCGCCTGAGCCATAGTAACTATCTGCTCGCCGGTAAGCTCGGCAAATCGTCGGCACGCCTGCGACAGCGCCTCGGCATCTTTAGCCGGCACCTTATAGCCGTTGACACCCTCGTCGACAGTCTCGCGGCAGCCCGGTATGTCAGAGCATATTATGGGGCGACCCAACGATACCGCCTCAGTGAGCACTATCGACATGCCCTCGTGATATGAGGGCAGCACTATGCACGAAGCCTTTTTCATCTGTTCTATGAGCTGGTCGTGCGACATGAAGCCCAGGTATTCTATCGCCCGCTCGCCTCTTACCACATCTTCGGGCACGGCACTGGGATTGACGTCTATGGCCCCGACAAGCACAAACCGGGCTTGCGGATTGGCCTTGGCGGCCTCGACAAACTCGCGGTAGCCCTTGTCGTAAAGCACTCTGGCAGCCATAAGAAACGTGCGCGGCTGCTCTTCAGCTACCGGCTCAACGGCAAAAGAAGAGACATCGACACCCTCGCCCCCCTCGAACAATATGGCCCGATGGCTCTTCACCGCCCCCATACGCAGCATAAGGGCCATGTTGTCTTCGTTGAGGAAGATGGTCCGGGTGCTGAACCGAAGGGCAAACGTGTAAAGCATTTTGGCAATGCGGGCAGTTATGTTGTTGTTATTGAACACATAACCCAACCCCGTGACGATAGCGACAGAGGGTATGCCCAAAAGAGCCGCCATGAGCGTACCGTAAATGTTGGGCTTTATGGTGTAATGAAATATTGTCGCAGGCTTATATTTGCGATAAAGTCTTAAAAGACGCGCCAGATAGAAGATATCCTTGAACGGATTGGTCCCCTTGCGGGATATTCTGACAGGCTCGTAGATGACCGACTCGGGTATTACAAAACCATCGGCACAATCGTTCGGCGCCGCAACCACCACACGATAACCCGCATCCACAAATTTGCGGATGACGTACCCTCTGTAATTGAAGCATCCCCACAGGGAGTTATCCGAAAATAATACGGTCTTCATGGCTTCCTACGCGTTTGTCCCGACTTTGGACGGGGTGGTTTTAATAGTTCAAAACAACCTTGCGCAACGAACCCAAACCGGATGCCGATTAAGTCCGACGCTTATTCCGAATCGTTTTATTATTTGACAAAGGTAATCTTTTTTGCCGTTATTGCAAATATATTTCGGCAATTGACAGGCCCGATTATGTCTTGCCGTCACTGCCTCAGGCGGCCCTTCCGGGGAAGGCAGTTTCAGCAATACATCACCGGCAGTGCAGCAACGCAAGGCAGTGGCGCTTGTCACTGCCGGCCTGTCAAGAATCTGAGGGCGAATCCTGCGTGAGCTGCCAGCCCGGAAGAGAGTGTCATGTGCGGGGCTATGTGTGACGCCTTGCGGTCGAGCAGGTTGTCGGCGCCTATGAAGAAGCGATATCGCTTTGACACGACGACAGTTATGTTGGCGGCGAGATTGACTTGCGAGGGCAGGTCGTAAAGACAGTAAGATGCGCGGGGGTCGAAAAACAACACCTCTTTGGAGCCAAGATAAGATGCCGACAGAAAGATGTTGTAATCGACCTTTTTGTGCGATACGGTATAGTCGGTTGATGCTACGAGAGAGAGGCTGCGATAGCCCGATTCGCCTGTCAGCGGCACCTCTTTTTTATGCTTGCGCATGAGGTTGCAGGCGGCATCTATGCGCCATCCTTTGAGGGGATTGGCTCCTACGCGGGCCTCTATGCCGTAATAACGGTTTTTATGACCGCTGCGATAAACCAAACGGTCGTCCTCGCGTGTCAATATCATGGGGTTCTTGAAGAAGGCGCCGTAAAGACGTGCCGACAGCTCTATGGGACTACTTGAGTATGAGGCCGTCAGGCTGACGTTATGGCTCTTGGCCCGTTTGAGACCACCGTTTCCATATATCGGCAACCCTGCCATGCGGGCGTCTATGAAACGATACCGCACCGACGGCATCACATAGGCCAGTTCGTAAGCTCCTTTTATCACAAAGCTGCCTGGCGAATAGGCCACCATGGTCTGAGGCGACACCGATGCCCGGGTCATGTATTTGGGCTTGCCTATGAAGTTGGTGTATATGTTGGTGAAGTTGTCCCATCCGAAGTTGTCTATGCGCAGGCCGCCTGTTGCCGAGAAGTCGCCGCAGGTGTAGTGTTCGAGACCATAAACAGACAGTATGTTATAGGTGTGGCGTTCGCTCCGGCCGCCTCTCAGTATGTGGCTGTAGCTGCTGACTGACAATATGTCAACCCCTGCCGTTATGCGATGGTGGTCGTTGGGACGGTTGACCCACTCGACGGACGGGTTGATGATTATGTTGCGTTCTTTGGGTATGTCGCCTTCGTTCTTGACGCTGCGGCTGTCTATGCTGCCATAGATGTCGAACATGAAGTCGTTACGGTCGTTGACGACATATTCCACCGACATGTCGGCATGGCCGCCGTAATGACCCACCCGTCCGCTTGTGCCATAGTCGGGACCGTAACCCGGGGGCAGTATGTCGACCGGTGCGACACCTTGCCTGTCTGTCTTGTATGCCGCACCCGACAGTTCGACTGTCACCTTGTCGTGCGCCTTTATGCTGAAACGCTGGCTTATGTTGATGTTGCGCGCACCCTCTGCGGGCATGCTGCTCCCGAAGGTGACGGGGCCGAAGCCTTCGTATATGGGTGTTGCCGTCACGGGGTCGCCATAGAGCGTGTATGGCGCGTTGTCTCTGAACGATGCGAATGTCTGCGAGGTGAGCCTCTTGCGCGAGAATATGGCCGACAAAGAGGCCTCTATACGCTGTCGTCCCGCCGCATTGCACGAGTTGCCATGCCACTCCATGTCGGCGGGCACCGGGGTGGTGTAACGCGCACCCGCCTCTATGCCGCGACTGTCGCTGACTGTTATTATGTTGACGGTCATGGCCACGGCATCAGAGCCTCTGAGCACCGAGCCGCCGTATGTCACCTCTATCTTGTCGACGGCGGCAAGGGGTATGCGCCCCATGTCGAACGAGTCGCCCGTGCCGCTCTGCCGCTTGCCGTCTACCAGCACCAGTATGCCGGCACCGACGCCGTAACCCTGTATCGTGACGGTCTGACCCGCTGCATTATACGACAGCTCCACCCCCGGAATAAAACGCGACAGCACGGTGACCACATCACCCGCGCCGCTCTTGTCTATGGCCGCCCTGTCTATGACAAAGCCGTTTGCCGCACGACAGTCATAACCCGCTGAGACGTAAGGCGCAAAGGAGAGGAGCGAAAATAAAATGGGGAAAAATAACCGTCGTATCATTATTATCATTAATTTTACGTCAAATATGACGCACTTACAGTAGCGAAAGGTTCGGGCTGTAAAGGTAATAATTATTTCCCCGAAATATTCGTTTTCCAGAGAAATTAGGTAAGATGAACAAAGAGTGTGACTTTCTTATAGTCGGATCGGGTGCCGCCGGCCTTGTCACGGCGCTCAAAGCGGCAGAGCACGGGCATGTCATTGTGGTGACAAAGAGCGACATGTCGACAACCAACACGGCAGAGGCCCAGGGAGGCATTGCCTCGGTGACATATCCGCCCGACAATTTCGACAAGCACATACGCGACACCATGACATGCGGCTCCAACGAGTGCGACCCCGAGGCCGTGCGCATAGTGGTGGAGGGTGCCCCCGACCGCATAAAAGACCTTGTCGGCTGGGGTGTCGACTTCGACAAGAGCGACGGACGTTACGACCTGGCACGCGAGGGCGGCCACAGCGAGCATCGCATACTGCACCATAAAGACTCCACCGGCCGCGAGATAGAAGAGAAGCTGGTGATGCGCGTCAGAGAACATCCCAACATAGAGGTGCTCGAGTACCACTTCGCCATCGACCTGCTGACACAGCACCACCTGGGCCAGCTGGTGCGCAAGAGCACTCCGAGCATAGAGTGTTACGGCGCCTATGTGCTCAACCTCAAAGACCATACTGTCTTCACCGTGCTCTCCAAGGTCACCGTTCTGGCCACCGGTGGCGTGGGTAACCTCTACAACGTCACCACCAATCCCCCCGTGGCCACCGGCGACGGCATAGCCATGGCCCACCGCGCCAAAGCCGTGGTTGAGAACATGGAGTTCATACAGTTTCATCCCACGGCCCTCTACAACCCCGGCGAGCGTCCCTCGTTCCTCATAACCGAGGCCATGCGCGGATTTGGTGCCGTGCTCAGAACACAAGACGGCGCCGAGTTCATGGACCGTTACCACCCCATGGGTTCGCTGGCCCCGCGCGACATAGTGTCACGGGCCATAGACAACGAGCTTAAGAGCCGCGGCGAAGATTTCGTATATCTCGACGTTACCCACCGCCCCGCCGACAGCATTATAGAGCACTTCCCCAACATATACGCCAAGTGCCTCACCATAGGCATAGACATCACCCGCGACATGATACCCGTGGCTCCCGCCGCCCACTATTGCTGCGGCGGCGTCAAGGTAGACGGCAACGGACAGACCACCATAAACCGCCTCTATGCCATAGGCGAGACCTCGTCGACGGGTCTGCACGGAGCCAACAGACTGGCTTCCAACTCGCTGATAGAGGCCGTGGTGTATGCCCACAGGGCGGCCGAGCATGCCGTGGCGCGCATAGGCTCGCTGACCCTTCAGAGAGACATACCCGACTGGGATTACGAAGGCACTTCCATACCCGAGGAGCTGGTGCTCGTGACTCAGAGCTACAAAGAGCTGCAACAGATAATGAACAGCTATGTGGGCATCGTGCGTTCCGACATGAGGCTCGAAAGGGCGTTCCGGCGGCTGGAGATAATATTCCGCGAGACGGAAGAGCTTTACAAGACCTCCACCCTGTCGCGCCATCTGTGCGAGCTGCGCAACATGATAGCCGTGGCATATCTTATAATAAAGCAGGCCAAGGAGATGAAGCAGAGCGTCGGACTCCATTACACCATAGACTATCCTGCCCCCGGCATCAACGCCAAAGAGTTTTAGCCGTTGGCGCATGCAATGTACCATGGTGTCTTTGGAGAGGGTGCGGGTGACGTCAAAATGACGCCGTGACGGGTGCATTATATGGCGCGGCATCATTTTTTTGGTTATTCGTCATAATAATAGTAATTTTGCCGACACTGATAACAAGGGCGGGAGCCTCCCGCAACACAAACATACACATCATATGGGAAGAGCATTTGAATATCGCAAGGCGCGAAAACTGAAACGTTGGGGCAACATGGCCCGCACATTCACCAAGTTAGGCAAAGAGATAGAGATAGCCGTCAAGGCCGGAGGTCCCGACCCCGCGGGCAACACCCGTCTCCGTGTGCTGATACAGAACGCCAAAGCGGCCAACATGCCCAAAGAGAATGTTGAACGTGCCATAAAACGTGCCGTCAGCAAAGACACCGCCGACTACAAAGAGGTGGTTTACGAGGGTTACGGCCCCCACGGTATCGCCGTGCTCGTAGAGACAGCAACCGACAACAACACACGAACCGTGGCCAACGTGCGCAGCTATTTCAACAAGATGGGCGGCACTCTCGGCACATCAGGCTCGGTGTCGTTCATGTTCGACCACAAATGCGTCTTCAAGATAGCAGCCTCTGACAACATAGACCTCGAAGAACTGGAGCTGGAGCTGATAGACTGCGGCGTGGACGAGGTGTTTGCCGACGAAGGCGAGATAGTCATATACGGCGGGTTTGAGGCTTACGGAGCAATACAGAAATATCTCGAAGACCACTCCATAGAGATTGTCAGCGGCGAGTTCGAACGAATACCGACCGACTATAAAGACCTCGACGCCGAAGGACGCGCCTCTATAGAAAAACTCATAGAGCGCCTTGAAGAGGATGACGACGTCACATCGGTATATACCAACATGCGCCCCGCAGACGAGGAAGAGTAAATAAATTATTTTATATAATTTGCAGATTCGGGAAATTGGTTTTACCTTTGCAGTCTGAATTTCTGCATATAATAATAAAAGAGATAAAACAATGAAAAGAACATTTCAGCCCTCCGTCCGCAAGAGAAGAAACAAACACGGCTTCCGCACCAGAATGGCAACAGCAAACGGCCGTCGCGTTCTTGCCGCTCGCCGCGCCAAAGGTCGCAAAAAGCTCACCGTCTCTGACGAGGTGCGCCATCGCTAAAAACATGGCTCAAAAAATAGCAGAGCGATTCCTTACGGGGTCGCTCTGTTATTTCCCCCCCACTGCTCGTTTGCCAGCACGACCTTTGGACGTTGCCGGCACTGCTGTTTTTGCCGTCACTGCCGTTTTTGGTTTACTGTAACTGCCTCCGGCGGCCCTTCCGGGGGAGGGGTCACGGACCCCGTTTTGATATTTTTGAGGAACAACTAAGAACAGAAGTACGAAAGATAGGAGTAAAGGTGTTCGACTCGGGTCTCACACCTTTACCCCTATCTTTCGTTTTTGGCCCTGGGGTTTGGTGCCTGAAAGGTATTCAACAGGGGCATGACCTCAACGGAAAGGGTGCGAAAGCAAAACAGAAATCATAACAGCAAGGCAGTAACCATAAGGGCAGTATGGCAACCAGCAGCACAGCCGAACACCGGCACAACGGAGAGCGCCCCGGAGCCTGCGGAGGGTACAGCGTGAAAATGATGAGCATCACTGCCGTGACTTATTCACCGCCATACATATTACTCACCGATATGCGGCCCTCCGTTGGGGGAGGCTCCGGGCCGCTCGGGCTTCGTTCCTCAGCCCGGACACAAGGAATTTTGGCTTACGGCATACTTCGTTATGC
>JAIECQ010000058.1 GCA_029068395.1 Rikenellaceae bacterium | reverse complement strand
ATGCGTTGGCCTCGACAGCCTGTGGTCGCTCCGGTCTAAAAAAGGGGGGGTAGCCGGAAAATAAAAAATCCGACAGGGGGAACTGTCGGATTTTTTTATTTGCTGAGTGTAATTATTTGACGGGATGTACTTTAAGTGTCTCACCTGCATCTTCGGCAACGGCTTTTTTCCATTTCTCGTTATAGCCGGGCTGGTCGGGGTTGGCCGCGCGTGTGGGGTTGTATTTGTTTGAAAGGAATCCGTCGGGGCCTTCTTTCTTGACGTTGCCGTCGATATATTTGACAAGCAGATAGTTGTCAAGCTCAACCCATTCATTGAACATAGACTGTGCCTTGTTTATAGAATAGTCGGTCAAGAAACGACGTGCTGCCTCGGGCGATACGCTCATAAGCTCGACGGCCGCTTTGTCAATGGCAGGAATCTCGGCAATGGCCTGATTTTCACGACGGTCGATAACTTTCTGGATGTCTTTGCTTATAAGATCGTAACGCAGGTAAGCGGCGTTTGCCACGCGGCTGAATATCCAGAAGGCGGCAGTGGGTGAGTAGGTTATGAGGTTGCCGTTACCCTCGCGGAGGCATTCGGGTACATCGAGTGAGCTGGTGTAAATGGGGGTAAGGCAAGAAGTTGCTGCGTCGTCCACACCAAACCACAATATGCCGCCCACTTCGTCGGGAAGCCAGCTGCGGGCCTGTCCCAAGAGCCAGAATCCTGTCTGCTGGGTGGCTATGGCACGCTCGTTGACATACTCCACGCCCTCGTGCTTGAATGTCATGGGTCTCCAGCGATAGGGCAGGTGGTGTCCGCCGGCGCCTATGTCGTAACGCATGTCCATGGGGGTGTCTTCGTAATGGTCGCGCATCATGTCGGCAAGCTCTTTGACAGACACTTTCTCTTTAGGCTTGACATAGAGGGGCATACGTTTTTCGGTGTTGTGGCCCATGGCATACTCTATGTATTGGTCCATGCCGTCGGCAAAGCGGTTGAAGGCGCTCCATACGCGAGCCTCGCAGCCACGCATGCCGCTGAAATCGAGCGGGTTGTATGTGTCGGCAAAGCTGAAGTTCTCGTCTTTGCCCTTGTAGAGCTTTTGGCTCTTGGCGAAAGATATCACATCGGGGCTGTATATGCAGTTCTCGGGATCGTTGAGCGGGAACTGACGTATGCGTGCCTGGTTGGCATGCGAGCTGATGTAGCCGTCGGGTATGCGTATGGCCACCCACACGGCACCCTTGTTGACGTTGACACCGTCGACAACCTTGCTGCCTTTGCCTATAAGCTCGAGTATCCACGCCTCGTTCTTGTCGGCTATCGAGAACGACTCGCCCGACGAGCCGTAACCATACTCGGCCACCAGGTCGGTCATCACCTTTATGGCTTCACGAGCGGTCTTGGCGCGTTGCAGGGTGATGTAAATAAGTGAACCATAGTCCATTATGCCGTCCTTGTCGCGCAATTGGGGCAGGCCTCCGAATGTGGTCTCGGTAATGATGAGCTGATGCTCGTTCATGTTGCCTATGGTAGAATAGGTGTGGGGCACCTGTGCTATCTGGCCCATGTAACGGCCGGTGTCCCACTCGTATATCTTGAGCATGGTGCCGGGGGCGTGGTTGGCTGCGGGGGTGCGGTAAAGCTCGCCGTAAAGCACGTGCGAGTCGGCCGAATAGGTCACCATCACAGAGCCGTCTTTAGAGGCTCCTTTGGTGACGATGATGTTGGTGCATGCGTCCGCGAAAGAGGCGGGCAATAACATGGCGGTTATTGCGGCTGCAAGTGAAATCAGTCCTTTTCTCATTTATTTTGTGTTTAAAAATATTTTACTTAATTTTAGTGCCTGGTTGAGTTGGAGCCGTTTTGCCGTCATGCGTGGGCAGAGGCCGTGCCAATTCGTCAGCAGGGGTTGTTGGCCCATTGTGAGACGGGTTACCAACTCCAAAGTTAGTAAATTATGACGATAGAACAAAATATAGCCGAAATAAAAAGCACTCTTCCGGCATATGTCAAGCTGGTGGCCGTGTCGAAAACATTTCCCGAGAGCGCCATTTCGGAGGCTTACGGATGCGGTCAGCGAGCCTTTGCCGAGAATCGTCCGCAGGAGCTTGCGGCCAAGCGCGCGCTTTTGCCCGACGACATAGAGTGGCATTTTATAGGTTCGTTGCAGACCAACAAGGTCAAGCAGGTGGTTCCCTGCGTGTCGCTTATACACTCTATTGATTCGGCACGCCTGCTTGAGGCTGTCGATGCGCGGTCGGCCCTGTGCGGACGCGTCACCGACGTGCTTTTCGAGCTTCACGTGGCGCGTGAGGCCTCAAAGCACGGATGGGATGAAGAGGAGCTTATGCTCTTTGTTGATAGCGGCAAACCTCAGATGATGAGCAATATACGACTTAAAGGGGTGATGTCTATGGCCTCTTTTACCGACGATGTGGCGGTGGTGCGTTCTGAGTTTCGGCGCACAAGGGCCATATTCGAGCGTCTGAGAGGCTGCTTGGGTGAGCAGTTCGATACCGTGAGCATGGGCATGTCGGGCGATTACAAGATAGCGGTAGAGGAGGGCACAACCCTTGTAAGGGTGGGCAGCTCAATCTTCGGACGACGCTGACACCTGTTTAATATATAGGTATGGATTTTGCTCTGCCGGTGTAACGGCACATGAGGCGCGTGTGGCAAGCTGTCGCAGTGACAAGATGTTGCGGTGAAAGGTTCTCGCAGAAGCAGGATGTTGCGGCGGCCTGTTTCCGCATGAAAAATGAAAAGAAACGAATAAAAAAATTATACTATGATTTCAACAGAAGTGACTTATATGGGCTTGAAACTCAAAAGCCCTGTTATTGTGAGCAGCTCGGGGTTGACATTCTCGGTCGACAACATGGTCGGCTATGAGCGTGCGGGGGCCGGTGCCGTCGTTGTCAAATCTATCTTCGAGGAACAGATATGCGGCGAGGTGTCGGCGGCCGTTGCCTCTGAAGACTATCCCGAGGCTGCCGATTACCTTAACAGTTACATTCGCGGCAACAACCTTGACAGGCATCTCGACGTCATCAGAGAGGCTAAAAAGCGCCTTGCGATACCTGTTATCGCCAGCATCAACGCCAAGAGCGGCGAGGGATGGCTCCAGTATGCCTCTTGCATGGAGCAGGCGGGTGCCGATGCCATCGAGCTTAACCTCTTCCACATGCCTGTCAGTGCTGCCGAGAGTGCCGCATCCATCGAGGAGCGTTATCTCGAAACGGCTGCCAAGGTCATTGCCGCCGTGGGTGTGCCTGTGGCTGTCAAGATACCCAACCGGTTCACCAATCCGCTCTATATTGTCAAGCAGCTTTACAACCGCGGCGCCAAGGCCGTAGTGCTGTTCAACCGCATGTGGGAGCCCGACATCGACATAGATAACATGACCATAGGGTCGACCGACATTTTGAGCAACCGCACCGAGATGCGCACCCTTCTGCGGTGGGTGGCCAAGGCGGCCGGAGAGGTCGACACCATCGACATAGCCGCCTCGACAGGCATAGACAGCGGTGAAGCTGTTGTCAAGGTGTTGCTGGCCGGAGCTTCGGCGGCATGCGTCTGCTCGGCCGTTTACAATGGCGGCGAGAGGGTGATAAGCCGGATGACAGAGTTTCTCGCCGCATGGATGAGTCGTAATAACTATCGGTCTGTCAGTCAGTTCAAGGGACGCATGGCACACAAACCCTCTGATGATGACAGCGGTTACGAGCGCGCCCAGTTCATGAAATATTTCTCTTCGTTTAAATAAAAGCAGATGGAACAGAAACTTATAGAGATAGCCTCTCGCTTCAATACCGACCGTCCCATTGTGGCGGCCAAGCCTTTGGGTGAGGGCTTCATCAACGACACCTTCATAGCCTCTACCGAAGGCGGAGTCCGTTATATCTTGCAGCGCAAGAACAACCGTATATTCACCGACATACCCGCCATGATGGACAACATACGCCGTGTGACCGACCATCTCAAGAAGAGGGTGACGGCCATGGGAGGCGATCCGTTGCGTCAGGTCATGACCCTTGTCGAGACCGGCGACGGCAAGCTATACCACGTAGATGGTGACGACTATTGGACCATGACCCTTTTTATCGAAAAGACGCTCTCTTACGCCGCCGCCACCGAGCCTCACCTGGCCTATCAGGGCGGCAAGGGCATAGGTCTGTTTCAGCGTCTGCTTGCCGACTTCAACGAGCCGCTGGCCGACATACTGCCCGGCTTTCACAACATGCGCTTCCGCTTTGAGCAGTGGGACGAGGCTGTAAAAGCCGACAAGGCGGGCCGTGTCTCCTCTCTGACAGAGGAGATAGGTTGGATAGAGGCGCGCCGCGAGCGCATGATGAGCTTCTGGCAGCTGATAGAGACGGGCGTGATACCCAGGCGTGTCACTCATAACGACACCAAGATAAGCAATATATTGTTCGACAAAGATGGCGAGGTGCTCTGTGTCATAGACCTCGACACAGTCCTTTCTGCCACAGCGCTCAACGACTTCGGCGACTCCATACGCTCGTATGCCAATACCGGCGAGGAGGATGACCCCGACCTGTCGCGTGTGAGCATGAGCATGGATATGTTTCGCGCTTACACCGAGGGTTACCTCTCGGAGGCCAAGGGTTTTCTCTCACAGGAAGAGGCCGACAACCTGGCTTTCTCGGCTCTGTTCATAACATTCGAGCAGGTGTTGCGCTTCTTGATGGATTACATAAACGGCGACACCTATTACCGCATCAAGTATCCCGACCACAATTTAGTGCGCACACGTGCCCAGTACAAGCTGTTGCAGAGCATGGAGCAGCAATTTGATGCTATGCGTCGTGCTGTCGCAGAGGCTCTTTGAGTGTTCTGTTTGGTCGGTGTGATGTTTCAGGTAGTCTGCCGGCATATTATTGTGTTGTTTTACAGATAGTTACTATTAATGAAAACAGTCGTTGTAAAAAAGATAGATTCCCCGGTGTCGGCCGAAATGGTGTCGGCACTTATGGATGGTCGGCAGAGCCACCGCATAGGGTGTGTCAACTGGCCGGACGATTATCCTTATGCCCCCGATGTGTCGTTTGTCATTCTGCATGACGGCGACAGGATATATCTGCGTTACAGTGTTGACGAACAGAGCGTTGCCGCGGTGGCGCAACATGACAACGGCGCCGTGTGGTGCGACTCGTGCGTTGAGTTCTTCGTGAGCTTCGACCGTGAGAGCTATTACAACATAGAGGTCAATGCAGCCGGACGTCTGTTGCTCTCGCACAGGCTTGCCGACGGCAGTGACAAGTGTTTTGCCGACACTCACATACTATCGTCTATAGTACGTGTGCCCTCGCTCGGCTCAGAGCCTTTTGCCGAGAGGGTAGAGCACACATCGTGGAGCCTGCTGCTTGTCATACCCAAAGAGGCGTTTTTCAAAGACGACATATCGTCGCTTTCGGGTGTCGAAGCCACGGCCAACTTCTATAAGTGCGGCGATAAGCTGCAAGAGCCTCACTTTTTGTCGTGGAGTCCGATAGACAACCCTAAACCCAACTTCCACATGCCCCGATTTTTCGGTCACCTGATTTTTGAATAACCGGTGATGCCTTGCCGGCACTGCGGATAATGCCTTGCGTCACTACCGGTGATGGTTTGCCGGAACTGCCGTTTTGATTTGCTGGCACTGCCTCCGGCGGCCCTTCCGGGGGAGGGGTCACGGACCCCGTTTTGATATTT
>JAIECQ010000057.1 GCA_029068395.1 Rikenellaceae bacterium | reverse complement strand
ACAAAACCAAGAAAGGGTAGCCCTTTGGCGGGATATTTGCCGGGAGGGTAGTCAGAGACGGCTTTTGTGGCGGGGCGTTCGGGGGTAGTGCGGGGCGGCTTTCGTGGCGGGGCTTTTCCGGGGAAATGATTTTTGAATTTTGAATGTTTAACTAAATAACCAATTAATCTATGGAACCAATTTTGTTGGCCTATATCGGTGTGGCGCTCATGCTTGCTCTTTCGGGCATAGGCAGCTCTTTCGGTGTGACAATAGCCGGTAATGCCGGTGTGGGAGCACTCAAAAAGAATCCGGCTGTATTTGGTAATGTGCTTATACTGAGTGCCATGTCGGGTACACAGGGTCTTTATGGCTTTGTGGGCTATTATATTGTGAAGCCCTATCTTGAGGCAACCATGACCATGGGTCAGGCGGCAGCGATATTCTGCGGCGGCTTGGTGCTGGGTTTGGTGGCCATGTTCAGTGCGATGCGTCAGGGCCAGGTGTGCGCCAACGGTATCGCAGCCATCGGCAATGGCCATAATGTGTTCACCCAGACGCTGATACTCTGCGTGTTCACCGAGCTTTACGCCATCTTGGGCGTGGCTGTGGTGTTCATCATAAGCACGGCTCTTTAGTAGGGTGGTGCAAGCCTTATGACGCAAGGGCGGGGCAGTGAGCGTGCGTGGCTGAAAAGATGACAGCCGAGCATCTGCGTGAGCCTTTATAATAGCAAAGATGAAAGCAGACGAGGATATCAACCTCGTCTGCTTTCGTTTTGTCACTGAAAACGACAACAGTGATGAATATGTTAATAGCTTGTAATTGTGATTGTTGTGTCGCTAAAACGATTTCTAATAAAAATGTGTTTATATTTTGTTGATTAAAAGCCTGAATAGAGGTTAAGTGCTTGTGTGTGGGGATGTTCAGTCGGCTAAAACGGTTTCTTTGATGCGATTAAAGGTAATTTATTGTAAGAAAAGTATTGCATATTATAAAATAATAGGTATATTTGTTTGTCGGAATTGAAATGAATGTCAGAAAAACAGTTTTGCATAAGAAACTGCAAGTAATGACAAACAGGCGTTCATACATGCGTCCGAGAGGTCGGTGCGTGTGTGAGTCGGTTTGTTTTAAATCAATTTGTCGGCCTTGTCAGCACAGGTTTCCGCGATAATGGGCGGGCCAGGGGAAAGCGTCGGCCATTAAAGAGAAAATGGAATTTGCACTAAGCAAATACTTTTTATAAAACGTTATGTTATGGTAAAATTTTACTCTTGTGTTAAGCATCTGATGCTTGCCGGGGCGTTCTTGGGCATGGGGACAGTCTATGCCGCACGCACCGATGCAGCAGGTGTCGAGATCCTCTTGCAGGATCAGAAAAGCACTGTAAGCGGTAAAGTGGTCGATATGTCAGGCCAGCCCGTTATCGGTGCCACCGTCCTTATCAAAGGTACGACCAACGGTTCAATTACCGGTGTTGACGGTTCGTTCTCTGTCGATGTCAAAAGAGGCGACGTCATCGAGGTGTCGTTTATCGGTTACAAAACAGCCGAGATAGTTTATGAAGGACAGCCCTCTCTTGACATTACTCTCAATGAAGATGCCCTCAACGTAGAAGAGGTGGTCGTTACCTCTATGGGTATCAAACGTGACACCAAAGCCCTCGGTTACGCCATTCAGGAGGTGAACGGCGACGCTTTGGTGCAGTCTCGCGACGTTAACGTGACCAACGCATTGAGCGGTAAGGTCGCAGGTCTTCAGGTGGTCCGCGGTGGTGGTTCTACCGGTTCATCTAAGATCATCCTTCGCGGTCAGACCTCTCTGACCGGTAGCAACCAGCCCCTTATCGTGGTGGACGGTGTGCCTATGGACAACTTCGTTGGCGGTAACACCGATATCTGGGGTAACCAGGGTATGGATATGGGTAACGGTCTTGCCGACCTTAACCCCGAGGACATCGAGTCAATGTCTGTCCTCAAAGGTGGTTCGGCAGCGGCTCTTTACGGCTCTCGTGCAGGTAACGGTGTCATTCTCATCACCACCAAGCAGGGTAAGGTCAACAAGGGTCTCGGCATCACCGTTTCAGCAGGTGTCTCTATAGAGAACATTCTTGTAAAACCCGAGCTTCAGGACAACTTCTCTCAGGGTAGCAGGGGTTCGTTGGACGTGCTTACTTCAAGCAGCTCGTGGGGTGCTCCCATCGACGGCCGCCAGTACACCAACTGGGCCGGCCAGCAGGAGAATCTCCAGGCTTACGATAATATAAGCAACTTCTTCCGCACCGGTATCATCGACAACGAGTCTGTGACTTTCCAGCAGCAGATCAACAAAACGTCGGTTTATTCTTCTATCACCCGCATGCACGACAAGAGTATGGTTCCCGGTACCAACCTCGACCGTATCTCTATTTCTTCTCGTGCAACCACCAACTTGGGCGAAGGCGACAAATGGAAACTCGACGTTAAGGCCAACTATATAAACAGTAAGGCTCAGAACCGTCCCCTCCAGGGTATAAACAACTCTAACATGTTCTATACCATGGACCTTTTCCCCCGTTCGCTCGACATTCGTCAGTTCAAAGACGCTGTCAACTCAGCAGGCGAGATGATCTGGTGGGATCCCGAATCACAGAACGATAACCCTTGGTGGTCAACTCGTTATGCTCTTAATAACGATACCCGTAACCGTCTTATGGGCTTCATGTCGTTGAGCTATCAGTTTACCGACTGGTTGAGCCTCGAAGGTCGCGGCGGTTTGGACTATTACTCTACCCGCACCTACGGCAAGAAGTATGCAGGCGGCCACTCGACTCCCAAAGGCAGTTACTCAGAGGGTATGAACGACTTCATGGAGCAGAACTACAGCTTCCTGTTCATCGCCCGCAAAGATAACCTCTTCGGCAAGTTCGGCGGTTTCGTGACCTTCGGTGGTAACATGATGCTTCAGAACACCAGCAGCATCAGCGGTTCGACTGTCAATCTGGTCGTTCCCAACATCTTCTCTTTGAATAACGGTGTCGACAAACCGAGCGTATCTTCAGAGACCAAACAACGCCGCATGAACTCTCTTTACGGTTCATTGCAGATCAATTACGATCAGGCCATCTTCGTAGACGCCACTTTGCGTAACGACTGGTCTTCGACCATGTCTAAGGCAAACCGTTCTTACCTCTATCCCTCAGTGAGCGTGTCTGCGGTGATCTCTGAGCTTGTAAACATGCCTTACTGGTTCTCATTTGCCAAAGTTCGCGGTTCGTTTGCAGAGGTTGGTAACGACCTTGACCCGTGGCAGCTTTATACCAACTACTCTGTTGGTAAAGACTTCTGGGGCAACCCCACTGCCAACCGCGACAACGTGCTTTACGATCCCAACGTGCGTTCTGAGTTGGTTAAGTCTTGGGAGGTAGGTGCCGACCTTCGTTTCTTGCGCAACCGTTTCAAGGTCGACTTCACATGGTATCGTTCTAACGCAACCCGTCAGTTGATCAACCTTCCCATGGACCCCTCATCAGGTTATTCGAGCCGTAAGATCAATGCCGGTAACATTCAGAATCAGGGTATTGAGCTTACTGTCGGTGCCAACATCTTCAACACTCCCAAAGGCTTTATATGGGACGCTTCTTTGAACTTCTCTCGTAACGTCAACAAGATCATGGAGCTCGCAGAAGGTGTGCCAGAGTATCCTTTGGCATCGGTGGACGTGCTTAAGGTGGTTGCCCCCGTGGGCGGTTACTATGGTGAGATTTACGGTTCTAAGTTTGCTCGTATCACAGAGGATATGGTAAAAGAAAGCAACGGCACTCTGCCTGCAGAGGCTATCGGTGAGTTGTATCTTGACGGTTCCGGCCTGCCCCTCAGCGTAGGCGAACAGTTGCTCGGCAACCAGCAGCCCAAGTTCCTTCTCGGCTTCAACAGTAGCTTCTCTTACAAGAACGTAACCCTCGACTTCCTTATCGACGCACGTGTGGGCGGTAAGATGTACTCTCTTACTTCAAGAGCGCTTCACGCTTCAGGTAACGCTAAAGCGACCGTTGTTGACGGTAAACGTGATAAATTCGTTGTTCCTGGCTATTATAAGGATGCAAGCGATGACAGCGGAAAGACTTGGGTGAAGAACGATAAAGAGGTTGAGCATCAGGATTACTGGGGCCGTTTGACCGGCGGTAACACCGGTATCAACGAGGCTTTCCTTTATGATGCAACCTCTGTTCGTCTTAGAACACTCTCTTTGGGTTACGACATGCCTAAAAAGGTTCTTCAGAACACTCCCATTCAGCGCCTGAGATTCTCTGTGACTGCAAACAACTTGTGGCTCATGTACACCGCTCTTCCCGGCATCGACCCCGAGAGCGTGTCAGGTACCGGTACCAACGTGTCGGCTCTTGAGTTGGGTGTGCCTCCCACTTCGCGTACATTCACTTTCAACGTAACCATCGGATTCTAATAAGAGAATTAAATCATGAAAAAAGCATTATATAAATCGCTTCTCGGACTTATGGCCGTTTCTGCTCTTGCCGGCGGTTGCAAAAAGTTCGAAGAAATAAACAAGAACCCCAATGCGGTTTCTGAAGACGAGGTGGAAGTCTCGTTCCTTATTAACAACTCTATTTATGCTGCACAGCAGGACCCCAACATTGCAGAGCGTATATTCGTGTTGACATGGGGTGGTGTGTCGCGTGTGTTCGCATACGGTAGCGCTTATGCCGGCGGATTCAGCCACAGCTATCTTGGCGAGTACTGGAGCAACTCTTACATGATGCGCTGGCTTACCAATGCTAACCTGGCCGTTAAGATAGGTCAGCAGCGCGAGGCCGACAAGGTCGCAAAAGAGAGCAACAACAACTGGGTGCAAATGGCTCGTATATGGAGGGCTTATCTGCTCACAGAGCTTTCTGACAACTTTGGTCCTGTGCCTGATGTTGAGACAGCATTCATGGGTGAGGTCCCCACTTATCAGAATGAGGTTGATGCTTACAAATATTGCATCAAAGAGCTTACCGATGCAGTAGCTAAGATAAACGACGTGAAAATGTCGTCTGACGAGGCTAAGATAGACAAGTTCTTCGGTGGCGATATGAGCAAGTGGAAAAAATATGCCAACTCAATGCGCATGCGTCTTTCTATGCGTCTTTTGAATGTTGACCCCACTTATGCTCAGGCTCAGTTTGAGGCTGCGGTGAAAGACCCCGCAGGTTACATCTCTACCAATGCCGAGATAGCACGTTATCAAGAAGGTGGCGGATGGGACAACTCAACAGGTGTGATGACCCGCTCTTGGAACTATATGGGCTTGTCGTTTACTCCGTACAACCTTTTCGTAGGTTTGGGCGGCATCTCTCCCGAAGAGCTTGAGACCATACCCAGCACTGCCTTCTATGGTCTGGCTGACGATGTGAAGACCGAGTATAAGAAATACCTTAAAGATCCGCAGACTTATCTCGGCCTTTATCTCCCCGACCAGCTCTCTGACAAGAGTAATGTGATGAACATAAACTATCTGTTCAACTACATTCCCTCTAATGTCGACCCCCGTGCTTATATTTATTTCAACCAGCCCGGTACAGACTCTCCCACAAGCTATTATACGTTTGCGGCGTCTAAGAACGACGGTGAGAGCGATGCGGCATTCGAATTGAGAAAACGTGGTATTGACTCATCGTTCGTGTTAACCAACAAAAACCCGAAGACAGGACAGGTAGGTACTGCTGTCAAAGGTACTCCCGACACAATACGTATTCGCGGTAAGTTCAACTTTGTGCCCTATTTCAACGGTTCGCAGGGTGACAAGTCGGCTTTGTTCAGATTCAATAACAGCACTCGTTATTTCGCAACTTTGTCTAACAACTACCGTAACAACGAGAACTATCGTGTATTCTTCGGTTCTTGGGAGTCTTACTTCCTTTTGGCAGAGGCTGCCGTTTACGGTTGGAACGTGGGCATCGACGCTAAGACGGCTTACGAGAAGGGTATAGACGAGAACTTCGCCTATCTCGGTCTCGCTTCGCTCGCTGGCGATTACAAGGCTTCAGAGTCTTACAACCGTGTAGGTACATCTGTATCGTTCACCCACACTACAGAGCCGGTAGACTATCAGATCGATTACGAGACATTTGATGGTGCTACATTCGGCGAGACCAAGTATAAAGACAAGCCGACACTCTTCTCTTATAAAGCAGGTGCGGTTAAGCAGGTTACATACAAATATCCCAAGGGTGTTCTGCCTACTTGCAACGACGCGTTGACCAAGATTCTCACTCAGAAGTTCATCGCACAGTCTCCCTATCTGCCTTTGGAGATATGGAGCGACTATCGTCGTCTGAACTTGCCCTTCTTTGAGAACCCTGTTTCAGAGCTTCAGATCTCTAACATGCCTTGGTATACTCCTGCCAAGTCTGGGGTATTCAGCGCAGAGAACGTGCCCGCTCGTGCATTCTATCCTTCAACCTTCTCGACAAACTCACCCGAAAGTTATAATGCTGCTGTTGACTTGCTTTCTAAACCCGGTAAAGATGGCGACAAAGTCAACACCCCGCTCAGATGGGCTAAGAATGCGCCTAAAAAATAGTCAGATTAATTATATCTGATAACCTATAGGGGATGCGGCCTAAAGGCCGCATCCCTTTTTTCTTGCTGGCACTGCGGTGATGGTTTGCCTTCACTGCCGTTTTGTATTGCTGGGACTGCCGTTATTTTGCTGGCACTGCCTCCGGCGGCCCTTCCGGGGGAGGGGTCACGGACCCCGTTTTGATATTTTTGAGGGCAAACTAAGCGGATAAGTACAGCTATCCCATAAATGTGTTTCGACATACGTCTCACACATTTATGGGATAGCTGTTTTTGGTCCTTGGGCTGAGTGCCTGAAAGATATTCAACAGGGGCAGGACCTCAACGGAAAGAGTGCGGAAACAAAACAGAAACAATAACAGCAGGGCGGCAAAGCATAAGCAGCATAGCCGCAACCACCGGCACAACGGAGAGCGACCCGGGGCCTGCGGAGGGCACAGCATGAAAGTTATGTGCATAATCACCGTTCCTAATTCACTGTCATATATATTGCTGTGCGGGGCTGCGGCCCTCCGTTGGGGGAGGCTACGGGCCGCTCGGGCTTCGTTCCTCAGCCCGGAAATAAGGAATTCTTGCTTACGGCATACTTCGTAATGCCGGTGATAAGGAATAGTGTGCTGTTTCGTTACACTCAGACCGCGCGGTGGGTTGCCTTAATTGATATAGCTATTTACTGGTGTTTTCATTCCTTGTGCTCTCGTTTTTTTGCTTTCATTTCCTTGGTGGTTGTGGGCCGGCGCCAGCGCCGGCCTCATCGGCGTGGATGTCGATGGCGTGATGATGGTCTGGCGTGGTGAGTGTAGGGGCGTGATGAAATTAGGCATTGAGGCGTGAAACAGGCAGTGTGCTTTGGCTGTAGCTTTGGGCGAGGCTTTGTAGCTTGTGGTTTGGCTTTGTGCTTATGCTGACGGGCGGCTGGATGGGGCTTTGGGGCAGTGCTTGGCTGTTTTAGGTTGCGCACCTAACCTGCCTTTAGCGTGAAGGAGCCACGGGCCGAGCCTGCGGGGGCAAAGCGTGAAAGTGACGCGCTTCACTGCCCTCCCTTAAGTCACTGTCTATAATAACGTGGCGGGGTTACGGGCCTCCGCGGGGGGAGGCGAGGCCCGTTGCGGCTCGTACCTCGCCGCCCTGCCGGCGCGGAAAGCCTGCGGGCACAAAAGGGCGCAAAAACAACCTGTACAAAACGCCATGCGATGCAAAACTACTTGGTCAAATAATAGTGAGGTTTTGTTACTCTCAGACCGCCCTGCCGGTGCGGAAGCCATGCGGTGTAAAGCATGTATGGCAAAGCTTCCTAAAATCAAAACCACTAACCCCGAAACTCTACCGCCAACCAATAACAACCCCTCTGATTCCGTGGAGTTTCCCGCTGTCGGTTACCGCGATGTCGGTACGTCTGGTACGTTGACCAATGCGGGAGAGGGGGGAAACTATTGGTCGTCATCTTCGCACAATTCGACCTATGCACACCGCATGTACTTTAGTGGCAGTAAATTGTATATGGACAACTACAATAAGCAGGTCGGTCGTAGCGTGCGTTGTGTCCGCTAAATATTAATACTTTGGTTCTTTGATTTCTTTGATTTCTTTGATTCTTCCCCGAGGGGGGCACGGATTCATTCGATAACTTATGTAAGCGGCATAGAGAGTACATTAGAGTGGCTTGGATTGTGCCGAGTGAGTGGGATTATCTGATAGGAGTGCAGCTAAAAAACGATATTTTTTTTAGAAAATGTATGTATAATGAAATTATTTATTAACTTTGTAAAGTTAAAGTGATTTTACAATGCAGATGCGCAACTATTATTTCGGCTTTTATTTTAGCTTTTTCTTTAAAAAAGATTAGGCCGGAGGGTTGTGTGTTTGTTTGATTATTAAGTATGCTCCGGTCAAAAGTGATCGGGGCTTTTTTATTTGACGGTGTATGGACAGACCTATAAAGGTGGCGATACAGGGTTACGAGGGGTGCTTTCATCAGTTGGCGGCACGACGTTTCTTTGGTGACGGTGTCGAGGCGGTGGAGTGCGCCACATTCAGAGAGGTGGTCTCGTGTGTAAGACACGAGAGGGTGGATGCCGGTGTAATGGCAATAGAGAACTCTATTGCCGGGAGCATAATGCCCAATTACGGACTCTTGCAGGGTGGATGGTGCCGCATAACGGGCGAGGTATTGCTCCATATACGCCAGCATCTGATGGCGCTGCCGGGGGTGACGCTTGATGAGGTTGACGAGGTGCATTCGCATCCTATGGCGTTGCTTCAGTGCGTCGATTTTCTTGAGGGACAGGGGCGTCGTTTCAGACTGGTGGAGACCGAAGACACTGCCCTGAGTGCGCGGCGGGTGAGCCAGGCGGGGACGCGTAATGTGGCGGCCATTGCCGGAGCGTTGGCGGCCGAGCTGTTCGGACTCGATATTATTGCCGGCGACATACATACGGTAAAGGACAATTACACGCGTTTCCTTATTATATGCAGGGCCGATAAGGCCGAGGTGGTAGATGATGCCGACAAGGCGTCGATCTATTTCAAGGTGCCGCACAGGCAGGGCGCATTGGTGACGGTGTTGCGCTGTTTTGATGAGTATGGTATGAATATGAGTAAGTTACAGTCGTGTCCCATACCGGCCGATCCCTTTACCTATCTGTTTCATGCCGATGTGGAGTTTGGGTCAGTGTCTGATTTTGACATGGCGGTGGCGGCGGTACGGAGGCTGACAGAAGAACTGTGTGTATGCGGGGTCTATAAGAAAGGTTGTTTTGTAGAGTGATGTATGTTGTTAATAATATGAAAGATATGGATGTCAGGCTTGCAGACAGATTGTCGTCGGTGGGGGAGTATTACTTCTCGAAGAAGTTGCGCCAGATTGCCCAGCTCAGAGAGGACGGGCGCGACATAATATCGTTGGGGATAGGAAGCCCCGACATGGCTCCTCATGTGTCGGTGACGGATGCTCTTGCGGCAGAGGCGGGACGTCCTGAAGCGCATGGTTATCAGCCCTATGCGGGGATTGCAGATTTGCGCGAAGCTTTTGCCGAGTGGTACGGCTCGCGTTATGGCGTGTCATTGACACAGTCTGAGGTGTTGCCTCTGATAGGCTCCAAAGAGGGTCTGATGCACATAGCCATGACGTATGTAAATATGGGCGACAGGGTGTTGATACCCAATCCAGGATATCCTGCCTATAGATCGGCCTTCACGTTGGCGGGTGCCGAGTGTGTGGAGTATCGTTTACGCGAAAAAACCGGATGGCAGCCCGATATTGCAGAAATTGAGTCTGCGGGTGTTGACGGAGTGAAGATAATGGTGGTCAATTATCCCAACATGCCCACCGGAGCCATGCCCCGGCCCGGATTGTTTGATGAGCTGGTGGCTTTTGCGCGTAGGCATGGCATATTGCTGGTCAGCGACAACCCATATAGCTTTATCCGCACCGACAGACCTGTCTCTATAATGCAGGCTGCGGGTGCCATGGAGGTGGCTTTAGAGCTCAACTCGCTATCTAAGAGCCACAACATGGCCGGTTGGCGCATAGGTGCACTTATAGGCGACAGCCGTCGACTTGCCGAGGTGATGCGTTTCAAGAGCAATATGGATTCGGGTATGTTTCGTGCCATGCAGGTGGCGGCGGCGGTGGCCCTGAGACTTGGCGATGAGTGGTATCTCTCTCTTAATGAGGCGTATGCAGAGCGCGAGAGGTTAGGGTATCGCATAATGGAGCAGCTTGGTTGCGATGCCGGCAGAGGACAGGCGGGGCTGTTTGTATGGGGACGCATACCTGACGATGAGAAAGATTGTTATTCGTTTATAGACAGTGTGTTAGATAAATATGACCTGTTTGTGACGCCGGGGGGCATATTCGGTTCGGAGGGGGAGCGTTATGTGCGTATAAGTTTGTGTGCCGATGTGGCGACGCTCGGCCGTGTGTCTGACAGAATAAGCCGTAGGGTATGATGAGGATTGCTGTTGTCGGGGTGGGTTTGATAGGAGGCTCGTTTGCCATTGCCATGCGTGAGGCGGGAATGGCAAGTAGTATTGTGGGGGTCGATACGGATGCCCGCAACTGTGAGGTGGCTCTTGAGAGAGGATTGGTAGATGAGATTATGACGCTCGACCAGGCTGTCGGCTGTTCCGACCTCATTGCCATAACCATACCTGTGGATGCCATACCGCTCGTGGCCGTCAAAGTACTTAATAAAGTTGATGACAGTCAGATTGTTATGGATATGGGGTCGACCAAAGAAGAGCTTTGTTCTGTAATAGAGCGTCATCCGTCACGAGGACGTTTTGTGGCCACCCATCCCATGTGGGGCACGGAATACAGCGGTGCCGGGGCGGCGGTGAGCGGAGCTTTCCGTGGTCGTGTGGCGGTATTTTGCCAGCATGAGAGGTCGGATGCCGACGCTCTTGCGACAGTGACGGCTATATATGAGCGTATGGGTATGGAAATCAAGTGTATGAGTGCCGAGGAACATGACCTGCACGCCGCTTATGTGAGCCATATATCGCACGTGACGTCGTTTGCCTTGGCCCTTACGGTGCTTGAGAAAGAGTTGGAGGACGATTGTATCCTCGACTTGGCGGGCGGCGGTTTCGAGAGTACTGTCAGGTTGGCCAAGAGTTCGCCGCAGATGTGGGTGCCCATATTGATGCAGAATAAGTATAACGTTTTAGACGTGTTGCGTGAGCATATACATCAGTTGCAGTTATTGCGTAAGATGATAGAGAAAGATGATTGTGAAGGGTTGACAGCGGCCATGCGGAGGGCCAACGAGATACGGCGGGTGATTAAATAGGTTGAAAATTAAAACTTGAGATATGATTGAATTGAAGAAAAAGAGGCCCCTTGTCATTGCCGGTCCTTGCAGTGCCGAAACGAGGGAGCAGACATTGGAGACCGTGCGTCGGTTGGCTGCCACGGGTCGTGTGGATATGATACGTGCCGGGATATGGAAGCCCCGCACGCGTCCCGGCACATTTGAGGGTGTGGGGGTGCGCGGATTGGCGTGGCTTGACGAGGCCCGCAAGGAGACGGGGCTGCCGGTGGCCGTAGAGGTGGCCTCGGGCAAGCATGTTGAGAACGCATTGGAGTTTGGGGTGGATGTTTTGTGGATAGGAGCACGCACCACCGTCAATCCTTTCAGTGTGCAAGACATAGCCGATGCGTTGCGCGGGGTCAAGATACCCGTGATGGTGAAAAACCCCATGAATCCCGACATTGATTTGTGGCATGGTGCCGTTCAGCGTTTGCAGACCGTAGGCATAGAGCAGGTGGCTCTTATTCACCGCGGATTCTCGACATTCGGGGCGTCGTCATATCGCAACGATCCCATGTGGCACATACCCATAGAGATGCACCGCCGTCTGCCTGAGCTACCCATGATATGCGACCCCTCGCACATAACGGGTAAGCGGGCCTATGTGGCCGAGGTGGCCCAGAAGGCTGCCGACATGGGTTTTGACGGTCTTATCATAGAGAGCCATGTGTGTCCCGACGAGGCGTGGAGCGATGCTGCCCAGCAGCTCACACCCGAAGCTCTTGCCCTCATGCTCGATGCCATAAGGTGGCGCAATGAAGACACCGACAACGTGGAGTTCAAGCAGGCCCTCGACCAGTTGCGCGGTCAGATAGACCATTTGGATGCCGAGCTTCTCGCAGTGCTCGCAAGGCGCATGAGCGTGGCCGAGAAGATAGGCATGATAAAGAGGGAGAATAACGTAACTATTTTGCAGACAAATCGTTGGGGCGAAATTTTAGATAAGGTCAAGAGACAGTCGCAGATGCTCGACTTGTCGGAAGATTTTCTTATCAAGATTTTGGATGCCATTCATGTAGAGAGCATCAACCGGCAGAACAGGGTTATGAACGAGGGCAAATAGCTCATTGCGTTTGTTTGCGGGCAGCATGACGGTGGCTCGTTACAAACAAAAAAGCCCGACTTTAAAGTCGGGCTTTTTTGGTCTGTATGTCGTTTTAGTATGTGTAGTTGATGTTACCCATGAAGGTCACCGGTCCTGTAAATGTAGAGTTCACCATAAGGGTGCTGTTTTGTCCCATGGGTGACACGTTGATTACAAATGTGTAATCGCGGTTGGTGGTCTGGTCGGTGGCTTTTATCGTCACGGTAGAACCGCCGTTTTTCATGGGTTGCACGTCATATGAGTAGCTGTTGGTGGTGAAATCGAGACGGTTGAATATAGAGGGTTGGCTGAAAGGGTTGGCTGCGCCGTATATGGGCAGATACACATAGAGCGATTGAGGCGTTACTCGTATGTCCCACAGCTGGTTGAGTTTGATGTTTGAGATGGCCGCAAAGCCCGAAGAGCTAAGCTCTGTGGCGATGTACGTGAATTGATGCGAGTTTACCGCCTTGGCCACGCGGGCTATGATAGCTTCGTTTTCGGCCTGACGCATGGCGCGTTTGGCCTGCCTGTTCGAGATGTCGGCATTTTGCGAGGTTGCCGTTTTTTGTGTCTGCGCCATTACTACGGCGGGAGTGGCGGTGATTGCAAAGAGTGCCAGTAGAGATAAGATAGTCTTTTTCATAATAGGTTATATTTTTTTGTTATTGAATTATGGGCTTTAAAAGCAACCTTAAATGGTTGTACCCTGTTGTCTTTATCGACTATTCGCAATAAGTGTGCCAAAAACTCGTCTCCTCGCAAACGTCACTGAGCCCATTGCGGATAATGCCTTGCGTCACGGCCGGTGATGGTTTGCTGGCAGTGCTGTTTTGATTTGCTGGCACTGCCTCCGGCGGCCCTTCCGGGGGAGGGGTCACGGACCCCGTTTTGATATGTTTGAGGGCAAACTAAGAACATAATTACGAAAGATATGGATAAAGGCGTTCGACTATCGTCTCACACCTTTATCCATATCTTTCGTTTTTGGCCCTTGGGTTGAGTGCCTAAAAGATATTCAACAGGGGTATGACTCTCTACGGAAAGGGTGCGGAAGCAAAACAGAAACAATAACAGCAGCGTAGCAAAGCATAATAGGGTAGTGCAGTAAGGCATGACAGCAGCGCTGCAACCACAAGCCGCACAGCCGCAACCACCGGCACAACGGAGAGCGCCCCGGGGCCTGCGGAGGGCACAACATGAAAGTGAAGAGCATCACTGCCGTGACTGATTCACCGCCCTACATATTATGCACCGATATGCGGCCCTCCGTTGGGCGGAGGCTCCGGGCCGCTCGGGCTTCGTTCCTCAGCCCGGACATAAGGAATTTTTGCTTACGGCATACTTCGTAATGCCGGAGATAAGGAATAGTGTGCGGTTTCGTTACACTCAGACCGCCCTGCCGGAGCGGGGTGGGCCGGCGCTGGCGCCGGCCGCACGTGGTGAGTGTATGGGGCTTGGTGAAATTGGGCCGTGAGGTGTGAAACAAGCGGGGCGCTTTGGCTGTAGCTTTTGGCAAGGCTTTGTAGCTTGAGGTTTGGCTTTATGTTTGTACTGGCGGGGCGGCTGGATGTGCGGGGCTTTGGGGCTTGTGCTTTGGTTAGTTTGGTCGGTTTGACTGGTTTGGCTACGCACTTAACGCCCCTTTGGCGTGCAGGAGCCACGGGCCGAGCCTGCGGAGGCAAGACGTGAAAGTGACGCGCATAACTGCCGTGACTTAGTCACTGCCTATAATTGCGTGGTGGTGTTACGGGCCTCCGCGGGGGGAGGGTCGGCCCGTTGCGGCTCGTACCTCGCCGCCCCTGCCGGCGCAAAAGCCTACGGGTGCAAAAGTCTGTCGGTTGCGCAAAGCATGCCGGCGGCAGAACCTGCTGAAACAAACCGCTGCGATGCAAAAAAAACGTCCGCAAAAGCATATCGGTTAAATGAAAGTGTGCGGTTTCGTTTCACTCAGACCGCCATCCGGTGCGGAATGGGGCTGCGGCGCTACCTTCGCTACCAAGCTGCCGTCACAGTGTAGCGGTACTCGCGCCGACTCTCACGGTAAGTTCTATCAGTGGGGCATCAATGTGGCGTGGAATACCACAACTTCATCAGCATCAGGCGCTACCCCCAGCGGCTCATGGAACACATCGACTTACCCCAGCAACTGGAATACCCACCCTTGCCCCGATGGTTACCGCCTGCCTACTAAAGACGAGTTTCAGACTCTCATTAACAGCAGTACCGTCAGTCGCGGTGGAGGATGGAGTTCATCCGATTATGGATATATCAAGTTCACCTCCGGCTCTAATTCCGTGGAGTTTCCCGCTGTCGGTCTCCGCGACTACTCGGACGGTTCGTTGTACGACGCGGGTACGTACGGGCGTTATTGGTCGTCAGTTGCGTATGGTTCTGGCAGCGCGTACTACCTGTACTTCCTCAGCAGTAATTTGTACGTGAATTACGACGGTAAGCAGTACGGTCGTAGCGTGCGTTGTGTCCGCTAAATATTAATACTTTGGTTCTTTGATTTCTTTGATTCTTCCCCGAGGGCTTGCGTAAGGGTCAGAGTTGGGTCGGTGCTGGCGGGTGATTCAGTTGTGCGTGCTTATTCCTTGGCTTGTCCTCAAAATATTAGAACAGCCTCTGGCGACCCATCCCCAGGAAGGGCCATCAGAGGCTGTTCTGTCAGAATAAATCCAAATAATCGGCTCAGGTGGTTACATTTCACCAAGGATGCGTTTGGCGCAGTTGAGAATGGTTGGGTCGTCTATTTTGACGAGGCCGCCGTCAGGGCCTTTCTCTATGTGCAGTCCTACCGAGTGGCCGTCTTTATAGTTGGTGCCGCCGAAGTAGTTGCGAACGGTCTCGGCGTCGATGTTAAGCTCTCGGGCAATACGCTCGGTGCTGCCGGGAGGCAGGCTGTTCTTGATGCGGCGCAGTTCGTTGAATGATATGAGTTCCATGGCTGTTAGTTTTTACTTGAAATCAAAATATATGTTGCATTAAAAGTAATACAAATATTTTGATTTTGCAAACCGTCTGTGGTGTAAGTAAAACGCAACCGCACTGTAGTGGCATCAAGTCGACGATGAGCCGGCAATCTGTAGGCATGGCGGCTGTTACTCCGTCAGCGTGCGTATGGTTTTGCTCAGTGCCGCCTTGCATACGGGACAGAACTCCTCCACGCCGCCGAAGCTGTTCATCAGGCACTTCATGGCCGGACGGTAGATGCCCTTTTCGTTGTATCCGCCGCCCTCGAAGACGCCGATGGTGTTCTCGTATCGTTTTTCTACGGGGGTGGGCACAGGGGTCTTGTCGTCTATCATGCGGCTCCATGCCTTTTTGTCAAACTCCTTGAGGGTGGTTATGTTCTCTTCCCACGGTTCGACGCCAAGGTCGTAAAGGCCCTCTTCGGCGCCTCCGACATACTCGTCGGCCAGGCCCATGAAGAGGTGGGCAAACTCGTGTACATATACCTTGAGGTGGTTTGACGGGTCGGCTGCCGAGCTTATGCCGTAGAAGTTGTATATGCCTCCGCCACCATACTTTTGCGAGTTGCTGAGTATGTAGATATAGTCGTAAGGCACTGCGGCGGCCACCTGACGCACGCGCTGGAAGTCGTTGACTATCTGGTAACGTTCGCTGTAAAAGGTGTAAAAGCGTGCGCCTAAAGCGGTGTTGCGCCAATAATTCTCGCCCGGCATGCTCACGCCGCTCTCCTTTGACGGCACCCATACGGCGCGGAAGTTGAAGCGGCGGCGGTGCTCCTTGAATGGCGAGAACGAGAGTATGGCTTCGGCAAATTCGCGGCAGTCTCTGACGAACTGTTCTTTCTGGTCGGCGGTATAACCCTCGCTCAGTATGGCTATGTCGATGGCTTTGTCGCTGGGACGATTATAGATGATGTCGAAGGTCTCGTAGCGCTCTTGCGGACGCACTATCTGATAGTCTGACGGGTCTATCACATGGCTGAATATGCGCTTTTCGTTGCGGCTTTTGTCGCGGGCTATTATCTCGACGCGCACAGAGGCCTTGGGGTATGGCATAATGACGCTTTCGGGATAGCTTTTGCGTGTTGTCTGCGCCTCAGGGGTGGCCTGCCATTCGTTGAATATGGTGCAATATCCGCGTGAGTATATCAGCGAATCGGTGGCCGCGTCATAGACCCGCAGGTGCTGGAATCCGTAACCGAGGGTGTCTATGAGGTATTTTTTCGATCCGCCCCAATGGGGGTCGCGCACTATGTCTTCGAGGAAGTACTCCTCTGAGGTGGCGTCGCCGCAGTGTTGCAGGTTGATGCGCATTGTGCCTTCGGTGAAGAAACGGTCGAAGCGCGAGAGCTCTTTTTCGGCGGCATTGAGCGGTGAGTACATTGCCACCGTCAGTATGAGTAAGAACAGCTTTTTCATGATGTGCGGGTTTGTCGGTGTGTTTGTGGCATCGGTTCTATTTTGCACCTGCGTTTTCGAGGAACTTTTTACGATCGACGATAAAGCGCAGATGGGTGCCCTTGCCTATGATGGTGTCGCCCTCTTGTGCCACTATCTCGAAGGTCAGCTTCTTGCCCTCTATGGCGGTGAGGGTGGCCGTTGCCGATATGGAGGCGCCCACGGGCGAGGCTTTGAGGTGCGAGACGTCGATGCGGCCGCCTACCGTGGTCAGCTCGTCGCCCAGTGAGGGTGCCACGGCGAGCATGGCGGCATTCTCCATCAGCGTCACCATTGCGGGGGTGGCAAATACGGGCATGTCTCCCGAGCCCATTGCCTCTGCCGTCAGGGCGTGGATGACGGTGACGGCGGAGGTGTGTGTAAGGCCTGTTGTTATCTCTTTCATTGTTAGCTTGTTGTGTCGTTGGTAGATGTTATTCCAGCACTGCTGCCGCCACTGCCGCTGCCATGGCGTCGCATGCGGCCAGTTTGTCGGCGTCGGGTTTGCCGGGCATGTCTACGGCTTCGGCCACAAGGGGGAGCGATGCCGCCTCGGCGAAGCATTTGAGGTTACGTACACCGCCGCCGTTCCAGCTGTAAGAGCCGAACAGGCCCAGCACCTTGTCTTTGATGCCGTAA
>JAIECQ010000056.1 GCA_029068395.1 Rikenellaceae bacterium | reverse complement strand
GTATTCGGCTGTTTTCCCGTGCCTTACATCGGAAAATATCTAACGCATCAAAAAAGAGGCCCGGCACAAATATGGTTTAGTGACCAACCTGCGGCAAGTCTTGCATTCGGCTATTTCCCCGTTGCCTTGCATCGGAAAAATATCTAACGCATCAAAAAAGAGGACCGGTCACAAAGAGGGTTGAGTGACCAGTCCGTGGATAAGGGTAAAATTGAAGAATGAATATTAAATAGGCTTGTTAAATAAATAATTGTATATTAGAGGGTAATCTGTTTTTATGTATTAGTTACTAATTATTGCGAAGATAAATTAATTTTTCGGTAAAAAAAATATCTGCATGAAAATAATGCTTTTTAATCGTTTTGCCGCCGCCTCCGCAAAACACTATGACTCTTTTGCAACAGCGGGCGGACTTCTTTACGTGCATCAGCACATTTTGTGCCAATAATTAGCACATCTCCGCATTTTTGAGTGAATCGTCAGGCTAAAAGCCTGTCAGTCAATGCAAAACCATCGCTTTTCATTCCGGTTACGGGGCAACTCAAAAAACCGAAACACCTCTTGCAAGGTCTGCATGGCAAATGTGTCGCCTGAGCCTCACATACTTACACGTTAAATCTGAAGTGCATTATGTCGCCGTCTTCAACTACATACTCTTTGCCCTCGATGCCTATCTTGCCTGCTTCGCGACATGCCGCCTCTGAGCCTAAAGAGGTGTAGTCGGCATATTTTATCACCTCGGCCCTTATGAATCCGCGTTCGAAGTCGGAGTGTATTATGCCGGCCGCCTGAGGTGCTTTGGTGCCCTTGGTGTATGTCCAGGCGCGTGTCTCGTCGGCACCGGTGGTGAAATATGTCTCGAGGTTGAGAAGCTTGTAGGCTGCCTTTATGAGTCTGCTTACGCCCGACTCGCTCAGGCCGGCCTCTTCAAGAAACATCTGCCTCTCTTCGTAACTCTCGAGTTCGGCAATGTCAGCCTCGGTTGCGGCTGCCACTATCAGCATCTGCGCCCCCTCATCTTTGATAGCCTCGGCCACGGCACGGGTGTGCTCGTTGCCGTTCACGGCGCTCTTTTCGTCGACGTTGCACAGGTAAAGCACAGGCTTCTCGGTCAGCAGATGCAGGTCGTATGTCAGCTTGCGGTCCTCTTTGTCGAGGGTTACAGTGCGGGCCGAGCGTCCTTGCATGAGCGCCTCTTTGTAACGCGACAGTATGTCGAACAGACGCTTGGCGTTTTTGTCGCCCGTGACGGCCTGCTTCTGCACTTTCGATATGCGGCTCTCGACGGTTTCGAGGTCTTTGAGCTGCAACTCGGTGTCTATTATCTCTTTGTCGCGGACAGGGTCTATCGAGCCGTCGACATGGGTGATGTTGTCGTTTTCAAAACAGCGCAACACATGTATTATGGCATCCGTCTCGCGTATGTTTCCCAAAAACTTGTTGCCCAGGCCCTCGCCTTTAGAGGCTCCTTTCACCAGACCGGCAATGTCGACAATCTCTATGGTGGTGGGTATCACTCTTTTGGGCTTGTCTATCTCGGCCAGACGCACAAGTCGTTCGTCGGGTACGGTTATCACGCCCACGTTGGGTTCTATGGTGCAGAAGGGGAAGTTAGCCGCCTGAGCCTTGGCGTTAGAAAGACAGTTGAATAGTGTTGACTTGCCGACGTTGGGCAGGCCGACTATGCCGCATTGTAGTGCCATAAAAATAAATTTTGCGACAAAGATACGATTAAGCCGAGAGAAAAGCAAACTTGTTTGCTTTTCCGAGGCGCAGTATCTTAAAACCGCCAGGTTAAAGATACGATTAAGCCGAGAGAAAAGCAAACTTGTTTGGTTTTCCGAGGCGCAGTATCTTAAAACCGACAGGTTAAAGATAAGAAGAAGCCGAGTGGAGGGCAAACTTGTTTGGTTTTCCGAGGTGAAGTATCTAAAACCGTCAGCCAACGATACGATTAACGAGTGGAGGGCAAATCGATTTGATTGGGAGTATCTAAGACCGTCAGTTCGAAGGGAATGATTTCTATTTATAAAACAGGGCATCTTGTGATACATAATGCCAGAAACCTATGTTGTTTGTGACTGCCATGTCGATAAAAAACAGCGTAAAAAGACAACAGAACGAAAAAAAACGTATCTTTACCCTATAAACCGAGTAAGTTATGATGCTCTCATCTATTTTCGACCTCGACGGCGTTATCGTCGACACGGCCGGTTTCCATTATCGGGCATGGTGCCGTCTTGCCTCAGAGCTGGGCTTTGAGTTCGGTGCCGCCGACAACGAACGCCTTAAGGGGGTCAGTCGCATGCGCTCGCTCGATATCCTCCTTGAGGTCGGCGGCCTTGCCGACCGCTTTGACGACGAGTCTAAACGCCTTATGGCCGACCGCAAAAACCGCTGGTATCTCGACTATGTCAACCAAATGACCCCTGCCGACATATTGCCAGGCGTGCGTGAGCTTATCGATGACCTTCACAGCCACGGCGTCACCGTCGCGCTCGGATCGGCCAGCCGTAACGCCGACATAATATTGAGGCGAGTGGGCATATCTGATATGTTCGACGCTGTTGTCGACGGTAATGATGTCACCAATGCCAAGCCCGACCCGCAGGTGTTCCTGCTTGCGGCCGAGAGGTTGGGGGTAGCACCGTCAGACTGCATAGTCTTTGAAGACGCCGCCGCCGGCATAGAGGCGGCACACAGGGCGGGCATGCGCTCGGTGGGCATAGGGTCGCCCGACCATCTGTCGCATGCCGACGCGGTGTTGCCAAGTCTTGAAAATGTTACTTATAACTATCTGAAAAACAGGTTGTATGAATAAATATATCAAAACCGACAAGTGGAGTATAATAGAAAATGAGTTCCACCCCGAGCGCGTACGTGCCGGCGAGAGCCTGTTCAGCATAGGCAACGGTCACATGGGCGGACGTGCCAACTTTGAAGAGCACTTCTCGGGCGACACCCTCCCCGGCAATTACATAGGCGGCGTCTATTACCCCGACAAGACACGTGTCGGTTGGTGGAAAAACGGCTACCCCGAATATTTCGCCAAGGTGCCCAACAGCGCATTCTGGCCCGGTGTCGATGTCGTGGTGGCTGGCGAACGCATCGACCTTGCCACATGCCGTGTTGTCGACTACCACCGCAGGCTCGACATGCACGAGGGCACACTCTCACGCCGTGTGTCGCTTGTCACGCCCGGTGGACGCCGCGTTACTATCGAGGCGTTGCGGTTTGTCAGCATGAGGCGTCCCGAGCTTGGCGTGGTTCGTTACAGTGTCACCCTCCCCGATAGCGACGCCGAGGTCACCGTGAGGTCATACATTGCCGCCGACGTACGCAACGAAGATGCCAATTACGACGAGAAGTTCTGGACCCCGGTGTCGCAAACGCCCCTTTCGATCACCATGCGCACCCTTAAAAGCGACTTTACCGTCAGTTGGGCAATGGAGAACCGTCTCGACGGAGCACTCTTTACCGACACTGGCACCGACCTTACGCCCGCCCAAAGCGCCTCTGTCTCCGTTGCCGCAGGCCGTAGCATCACCCTATATAAATTTGTCGGCATCGCATCGTCGCTCAATCACCCTGCCGACCAACTGCCGTCCGCCTCTGCCCGTGTGGCTTGCGAGGCTGCCGACGCCGGGTTTGACACCCTCTTGCGCGAACAGAAAGAGGAGTGGGCTGCCCTGTGGGATAAGGCCGACATCATAATAGACGGCGACGACGACGCCCAGCAAGGCATACGATACTGCATCTTCCAGCTCTTGCAGACATACACGGGGCGCGACAGCCGCCTTAACGTCGGACCCAAAGGTTTTACCGGAGAGAAATACGGCGGCAGCACCTATTGGGATACCGAAGCATATTGTCTGCCTTTCTATATGGCCGTTGCCGGCGAAGAGGTGGCCCGCAACCTGCTGATATACCGATACAATCAGCTCGATGAGGCCATAGCCAACGCCGAAATGCTCGGCTTCAAAGACGGCGCCGCCCTCTATCCTATGGTCACCATGAACGGCAAAGAGTGTCATAACGAGTGGGAGATAACCTTTGAAGAGATACACCGCAATGGCGCAATTGCCTATGCCATATTCAATTACGTGCGTTACACCGGCAACCGCGATTATCTTGCCACCCACGGGCTTGAGGTGCTCATTTCGATAGCCCGCTTCTGGGCGCAGAGGGTTAACTTCTCCGCCGAGAAAGGTCAGTATGTCATGCTTGGGGTGACGGGGCCCAACGAGTATGAAAACAATGTCAACAACAACTGGTACACCTTATATATAGCCCGGTGGTGCATGCGTTATGCCGCCGAGACCGCCTTGTGGGTGCGTGACAGCCATCCTGACGATTACCGCCGCATCGTCACCAAACGTCATTTCGACCACGCCGCCGAGACGGCACGCTGGAACGAGATATGTGAAAGCCTCTATCTGCCATACGACAGCGAGCGCGACATCTTCCTCCAGCAGGACGGTTATATGGACAAAGAGCAGATACTGGTCAAAGATCTTCCCGTCTCAGAGCGACCCATAAACCAGAAATGGTCGTGGGACCGCATCCTACGCAGCTGTTTCATCAAGCAGGCCGACGTGTTGCAGGGGCTGTACTTCTTCCGCGGCCACTTCGACACCGCCACCATAGAACGCAATTTCCGCTTCTATGAGGCGCGCACCGTTCATGAGTCGTCGCTCTCGCCATGCGTGCACGCCATACTCGCCGCCGCCATAGGCGATATCGACAAGGCCGAAGAGATGTACCTCCGTACCGCCCGTCTCGACCTTGACGATTACAACAACGAAAACCGCGAGGGCTTGCACATAACGAGCATGGCAGGGTCATGGCTTGCCGTGGTGGAGGGCTTCGGCGGCATGCGCGTCGAAAACGACCGACTCACATTCACCCCGCGGTTGCCCAAGTCGTGGCGCTCTGTCACCTTCAAACTCCGATTCCGTGGCAAGTCCGTCATAGTCAAGGCTCACGCCGATGGTAGCGTGACGGTCGACTGAGGCGGGATATAAGGCATGGGTGTTACTCTGTATGACTTATGTACCGATAGGTTTTTGCACCGCATGGCTTCCGTTCCGGCAGACTTTTTGGCCCGGTAGGGCGGCGAGGTGCCCGGCAGGCTGAAAGAGTCCGTGACCCCCGTTGCGGGCCTCTCCCTGCGGAGGGCCGCACCTCGCGGTGGGCAGGAAATCCGGCAGGGCGGTCTGAGTGTAACGAAACCGCACACTATTCCGTATCACCGGCATAACGAAGTATGCCATAAGCAAAAATTCCTTGTGTCCGGGCTGAGGAACGAAGCCCGAGCGGCCCGGAGCCTCCGCCCACGGAGGGCCGCAGCCCCGTGCAGCAATATATATGAAAGTGAATCAGTGACGGCGGTGATGCTCATGACTTTCATGCTATGCCCTCCGCAGGCCCCGGCCCGTTCTCCGTTGTGCCTATTTCACGCTTCACGGTCCAATTTCATCACGCCCTCGACACTCACCCAGTGCGGCCGGCGCTGGCCCATCTCGCTCCGGCAGGCGCGGTCTGAGTGAAACGAAACCGCACACTATTCCTTATCACCGTCATTACGAAGTATGCCGTAAGCCAAAATTCCTTGTGTACGGGCTGAGGAACGAAGCCCGAGCGGCCCGGAGCCTCTCCCCACGGAGGGCCGCATATCGGTGATTAATATGTAGGGCGGTGAATTAGGAACGGTGATTATGCACATGACTTTCTCGCTGTGCCCTCCGCAGGCCCCGGGTCGCTTTCCGCTGTGCCGGTGGTTGCGGCTGTGCGGCTTATGTTTGCTGCTCTGCTGTTATGCTTTCCGTCCTGCTGTTATGTTTTCTGCTTTGTTTCCACACTCTTTCCGTTGAGAGTCATGGCCCCTGTTGAATATTTTCCAGGCACTCAGCCCAAGGGCCAAAAACAGCTATCTCATAAATGTGTGAGACGTATGTCGAAACACATTTATGAGATAGCTGTACTTATCCGCTTAGTTGTTCCTCAAAAATATCAAAACGGGGTCCGTGACCCCTCCCCCGGAAGGGCCG
>JAIECQ010000055.1 GCA_029068395.1 Rikenellaceae bacterium | reverse complement strand
GCCCCGCCCGTCTCTGCCTCCCCATGTCACCTTCCGGACCAAGCCCCCTTTGCCGCTCACCAACGCCCCTCTCGCATGAAAGGCCGATAAATTGCCGTCCAAATTTACAAAAAACTCGTAACAGGCTGAAATTTTAGCCTCACTTTTAACAAAAAACATCCATTCAACAACCCTGCCAACATGGCGCGCCTGACAATACACACCGCACGCCCCGTAAAAAATTCGGCCTCGACCACCCCTGAAAGAGACGACCGAAGCCGAAAATACAGCCGATACAAATTAGCGTTTCTTGACCAAATCTCTCAACGGCACAGCCATGAACAACAGCTCCGGCGTACCCGCCTCATACAACAGCCCCACAGTATTCTTGTCTATCATGGTAAGACAGCTGTAGCCCCAGCTCTCGCGGGTATCTATCAGAAGCGAATCCTCGTCCGCCCACGTTAGGCCGCCGTCACGACTCACCTTTATGGTCATGTTACGACGATATTTCTTGTCGGCAGGATTTGAGAATATCAGCAAATCCGTCCCCGTGGCATTGTCACGCGCCTTTGTCTTTATCAGGCTGGCCATGCACACAGGCTCAACCAGCGCCTTGCGGTTGGTCGAATGCTCCTTCCATGTCTTGCCAAGGTCTGATGTCGTCATAACGGCACGCCACTGGCCACGGTTGTCTCTCATGTTAAGCATAAGCACTCCAGGCTCTGTCTCAACCACTTGCGCCTCTGTGGTGTTAGACCTGGCAGGGTTGCCGACAGTCCAGGTGTGACCGCCGTCACGGCTCCACACTATCGTCGCATGGGGCATGCGCACCGAGTCGAGATACTGGAACGGGAACACCAGAGTACCATCCTCCATAGTTATGCCGCGCCCCGGACCCTGCAACAAAATATGCCATGACGGATCTTTTATCTGCGATGTTATATTGACAGGCTTTGACCATGTGACGCCGTTGTCTGTCGACCGTGCTATCACCACCTGTGCCGCCTCCTCTTCGGGAGTCATGCCCTGCTTGAGATTAAACCACGAAGCCTTGCCCTTGATGCCGTGCGCCCACAACCCCATTATTATGGCATCGCCGCTCTTCTTGTCTATGAGCAAGGCAGGATCGCCAACGCCGTTCTCATCGTCGGGAGCCCCCGCATAACCGCGCATATCCACCGCCACCTGCATGGGCAGCCAGCTACGGCCCTTGTCGCGCGAACGGCTCAGCCCTATCTGTATGTCGCCCTGAAGGTCGGCGCTGCTGTTGCGCCTTATGTCGTAAACAGCCAACAGGTCGCCGTTCTTGGCCGTCACAATGCCCGGTATGCGATAGCTGTGCACACCGTCGTCACCGCTTCGGCGCACCGACACGGCCAACCTCTGCTCGCACTGTCCGTCAGGCAATATGGCGTGCAGCTCACCGTCAACCACCACACCTATGGGCTTCACCGACACCATCGAGGTCATCTTGGCCTTAGACGACGGCTTGAGCGTCAGAAACAGAGAATGCTTGCCCGCAGGCAGAAGAGAGTCGATAGCCACACGCAGATACTGACCTGCGGCAAAAGATGAGACCTTGGTTGTCTTAGAACTGCCGAAACCGCCGTCGCCCTCCATCAGATATAACGACAAACTGTCTATAACCTTTGCGGTCTCGCGTCCCATCACAATATCCAGGCGTTCCACCGAAGCCTCCTTGCCGAGGTTGAGCACAATCTTTGACGACAAGTTGAAGCTGCGCCCCATCACCACCGGTATCGAAAAGAACTCGCACCTTGCATTAACACCAAAATCACCGGCCGCGACACAAAGAGCCGAAACCAACAGACCAAAACTCAAAAACAGTCGTTTTATCATAAAAATTTTTTTAAATGTATCTTTTTACCCGACACGGCGTCCCTTCGACACCATTGTCGCCTGTTGCAAAATTGGCGATTATTTTATAAAAAAGCAAATCTTAACCGACTCGAAAAACATCGGCACTATACATCACAAACACCGCCCTCCTGCCCCCCCGAGAACCCGTTTTTCAGCCCTGCCCGAAAAAAAAGAGTCGCGCACACAATATTTTCTCGTTTTTTACGCTTTATTATAACACAATGGCA
>JAIECQ010000054.1 GCA_029068395.1 Rikenellaceae bacterium | reverse complement strand
TGTTGCGGTAACCGACAGCGGGAAACTCCAAAGCAGGAACCCGAAGCAAGCAGGTGTTTACATTAAGCCGTACGAGAGACGCCTTACACTGCAATATATCGCATCTCATCCGAGCAGTTATCTTGCATCAATATTTTTATTTTCAGTGTGTTGAGACTCATATTCTCGCTGCAATCTCAAGGCTCTGTTTGCCGTCGGGCATGTCGCAGAGTATTGTCCTTTGCGGCGTTATCTCGACAATCGTGCTCCCATTGAGAGCGCTTGTCATATAGTAACCTGGCGGAGGCATCAGTTTGAGAGGGTCGCTCACCGACATGACCCCCTTGTCAACCTGGCCGATGAAGAGGTAGGGGTGCCCCATATATGCTGTTGCTGTCGCTATGTCGCCGCGTAACAGGGCCTCGCGTACGGTTGTGGAACTAACCTTTTCGCCCTCCATGTCTTGTTTGTCAAGCTCGCTGACGCCAAAGCCCAGCTCTCGGCCCATGGCGGCAAGTGAGTGGTAGTCGCCTTTACGGTCATGGCCGAAGTGGTGGTTATATCCCACTATGACATGGCGGGCGCCTATTATGCCATGCACTATCTTGCGCACGAAATCGTCAGACGACAACATACCGAACTGAGGGGTAAACTCCAGTTCTACAAGCACTTCTATGCCGGCCGCTTCGAGCAGTCGCTCTTTCTCTTCAAGCGATGACAGCAGGTAAAAACCTTCGCTGTCTAAGCCTAACACCTTGCGCGGATGAGGGTAAATGGTTATCAGGGTCACGGTGCCGCCAATGTCGCGGGCTATAGATTCAAGACGCTCTATGATAGCCCTGTGTCCTATGTGCACGCCATCGAAAGAGCCTGTCGTGACCACAGGAGAGGGCAGGCAGAGAGGCGAGGAGGGATTACGGCAGATTATCATCTTTGGTGAAGTATGCGACTTTTTCAAGCAGTGTTATGATGTCGTAATCTTCGACATATATTTGAGAACCCTCGGCAGGGGTGAACGGCTTTGAGGTGAAGTTGAGAACACCCCTTATAGGCGATTGGTCTATCATGGCTCCGATGGTGTCGAGAGCTTTGGCCGGAAGTGTCAGCAGGGCGATGCGTATGCCGAGCCTGGCGCACTCTGTAGAGAAAGACTCCATAGGATAGACGGGGATGGAGGCTATGTTTGCCCCTATCTTGGAGGGGTCGTTGTCAAAAGCTGCGACTATGCGCATCTTAGACCTCTTGCCGTTGAAATAGGATGTTATGGCCGTGGCTAACTTACCCATCCCTATCACTGCAACCCCGGCAACGTTCTCAGAGTCGAGAATAGAGCTTATGAAGTCTATCAGCTCACTGACGTTATAACCCTTTTTGTTGTCTGAGCTAAACCCTATAAGCATCAGGTCGCGACGTACTTGCACTGCCGTGATGCCGTGCACTGAGGCCAGCGAATGCGAATGTATGTGAGTGACACCCTCCGAGAGCTTGCGTAACAACGTGCGACGATATTCACTTAACCTCTCTATCGTCTTCTCGGGTAATATCTTCTTTGTCATCGTTGCGTTGATTAAAACACAAAATTAAAAAATAGTTTAATATGATAAGCGATGCAGCCTTTTGATAATGAAAAAAATTTCATGCCTCAAACATTATAACCACCCAAAATAGCTTGCAACCACTGCGGATAATGTACCGTCACTGCCGGTGATGGTTTGCTGGAACTGCCGTTTTGTTTTACTGAAACTGCCTCCGGCGGCCCTTCCGGGGGAGGGGTCACGGACCCCGTTTTGATATGTTTGAGGAACAACTAAGCGGATAAGTACGAAAGATAGGAGTAAAGGCGTTTCGACTATCGTCTCACACCTTTACCCCTATCTTTCGTTTTGGGCCCTTGGAGTTGGTGCCTGAAAGGTATTCAATAGGGGGCATGACTCTCGGCGGAAAGGGTGCGGAAACAAAACAGAAACAATAACAGCAGGGCGGCAACCATAAGCAGCAGCGTAGCAAAGCATTACGGGCGGTACGGAAGCATAGCCGCACAGCCG
>JAIECQ010000053.1 GCA_029068395.1 Rikenellaceae bacterium | reverse complement strand
GTCGATAGAGGAGTGGTGTCTGATATTTGTTTGATTGCTTTTTTGTTTTACACCTGTTTTATCGGCGATGATGTTATGAACGATTTTTAATCAGATTGTTTTTGAGAGGTTGCTATAAGGATGATTGTGTTGTGCAATCACCCACAGTCTATTGATAACCTATAATATACCCTATACAATATTCTATTTAATATTATTTTTTTAAAGACCCGGCGTCACGGCTTGTCGGGTCTTTGTTTTTGCCGTTGACACAATGCCTCGGGCAAATGACAAAGGCATTCGGGTCAGATAGCCAAAGCATCGCGCGGCAACCGGTCTGCTTGACGTTGTACTCCAACCCACACCACCCTCAAATGACTCTCCTGCCACACTTGGGCGAAACGTCAGGCTGCCGTCAGCTCTCAAAAGACGGTCCCGTGTCTGCCTGTCTGTTTCGTTGACAAAAACGGCTGTTTATTTGGAATAACGTAAATTTATTGCTTTATTTGTGAAGACGGAACTCACTTATCCGGTGCGGTATTGAAAATGGATGGATGTCAAAAATTGTGTCGCATGGCCGGCTTCCAAAGAGTAGATAAGATAGAGAAATAACACATCATTCAAAAAAATCAGGAATATGAAAAGATTGTTATTGTTATTCACCTTTATGGTGGTATCGCTATGTGTGTCAGCTGCGCAACCATATAGAGTTTACTGCGAATTGTTTGTCACCTCGGCATTTTGGAACAAAAAGTTAGGCGTGTCTGTCGACTTCGGACAAGAACAGAAATTTGCCGGCAACGACAATCGTATGGTCGATGAAAACGGCGAGCCTATATATTTCAATTCGTCTGTAGATGCCATGAACTTCATGGGCAAGTTGGGCTGGGTGTTTGAACAGACATATACCATACAGTCAGAAGACGGCACCCCATGGCAATACTGGCTGTTCAGCTGTGAGGTGACCTCTGACGACGATGTGGTAAGGCCTCTTACCATGTCAGAGTATAAAAACAGGGAGAAAAAGAGGCGATAATGGTCGCTGCTTGAAAAATTTCCCGCATATTGTTTTCAATTCCGCGAAAAAAACAATATCTTTGTTTCTGCCCCAAAGGGCGAGAGAGTGTTTTTTGTCTCAATCATAACTTGACACTGCGTGTCAGATTATGGTTTGACACATATAATCAATAACAGATAGTCTTATGAATCAACTAAAGATCGTTGTGTTGGCCAAGCAGGTGCCCGACACTCGCAATGTTGGCAAAGATGCGATGAAAGAGGACGGTACCGTCAACCGAGCGGCTCTTCCCGCCATCTTCAACCCCGAAGACCTGAATGCGCTTGAGCAGGCGCTCAGCCTCAAAGATCGTTACGGCGCCACCGTCACGGTGCTGACCATGGGTCCGGCCCGCGCAGCAGACGTGATACGCGACGCCATGTATCGCGGTGCCGACGGCGGCATATTGCTCACCGACCGCAAGTTTGCCGGCTCAGACACCTTGGCCACATCTTATGCCCTGTCGTGCGCCATCAAAAAGGCCGGTGCCGACATCATAATAGCAGGACGTCAGGCCATCGACGGCGACACTGCACAGGTGGGTCCTCAGGTTGCCGAGAAACTGGGGCTTCCGCAGGTTACCTACACCGAGCAGATAGAGTCTGTAGATGGCGACAAGATAACCATACGCCGCCACATAGAGGGTGGCATAGAGCGCGTCACCACCACCTATCCCGTTGTGGTTACCGTAGGCAGTTCGGCACCGGCATGCCGTCCGCGCAACGCCAAGTGCGTGATGCGCTACAAGCATGCCAAGACCATCTCAGAGGTGCAGTCTCTCGAAGAAGACTATTACCCCTCTTTGCGCAAAGAGCGTGACTACCTCAACATACCCGAGTGGGGTGTTGCCGATGTTGATGCCGAAGATGCGTCGCTCGGTCTTAGCGGTTCGCCCACCAAGGTGAAAAAGATAGAGAACATAGTATTCCAGGCCAAGGAGGCCAAAAAATTGTCAGGCTCTGACGATGATATCGACGCTTTGATGAAAGAGCTGATATCAGCGCATGCCATAGGTTAATAACAAAATCAATCAGCGACAAGACATGAACAACATATTCGTATATTGCCAGACTGACGGCGGCAAGGTGGCCGATGTCAGCCTTGAGTTGCTCACCAAAGGGCGCTCTTTAGCCAAAGAGTTGGGCTGTCGTCTTGAGGCTGTTGTCATAGGCAACAATCTCAATGGCGTAGAGGAGCTGCTCGCCCGTTACGGAGCAGAGGTTGTGCACAAGGCCGAAGGTCCCGAGTTGGATCCCTACCGCACTCTTCCTCACTCATCTATCGTGTGCGGCCTTTTCAAAGACGAGCAGCCGCAGATAGCGCTGTTCGGAGCCACTGTTATAGGGCGGGACCTGGCCCCTCGGGTGTCGTCGGCACTGCACAGCGGTCTTACGGCCGACTGCACCAGCCTTGAGATAGGCAGCCACACCGACAACAAGAGCGGCAAGGTGTATGACAAGCTGTTATACCAGATACGTCCAGCTTTCGGCGGCAACATCATAGCCACCATCATAAACCCCGATCACCGTCCACAGATGGCCACCGTTCGCGAGGGTGTCATGAGGAAAGAAGAGGTCTCTTCGCCGGTTAAACCCGAGGTCAAGACGATTGATTACAAGAAGTATCTGTCGCCCGAAGACATGGCTGTGACCATCATAGAGCGTCAGATAGAAGAGAGCAAGATAGACATAAAGGGGGCCTCGGTGATAGTGGCCGGAGGTTACGGTGTAGGCTCTAAAGAGAACTTCGCCCTGCTGCACCAGCTGGCCGAGACGCTTGGCGGAGAGGTGGGGGCATCACGTGCCGCCGTCGACGCCGGCTATACCGACCATGCGCGTCAGATAGGCCAGACCGGCGTTACCGTGCGTCCCAAGCTCTACATTGCCTGCGGCATATCGGGTCAGATACAGCACACCGCCGGCATGGACTCCTCGTCTATGATAATATCAATAAACACCGACCCCGATGCGCCCATAAACAAACTGGCCGACTATGCCATTACGGGCGACATAGCTACGGTGATACCTAAAATGATTAAAGCATACAAAGAGAACTCCAAGTAAAAAACAACTATCATGGCCAATTTTTTCCTTGAAAATAAAGACCTGCAATTACAGCTCGACCACCCTTTGATGAAGAAGATAGTGGCCCTTAAAGAGCGTAACTTCGCAGACAAAGACAAATATGATTACGCCCCCGTAGACCACGAGGATGCCATAGACAATTACAAAAAGGTGCTTGAGATAGTGGGCGAGATATGCGGCGATGTCATTGCTCCCAATGCCGACGGTGTCGATAAAGAGGGTCCGCGCGTTGTCGACGACCATGTGGTCTATGCCTCGGGTACGGCCGAAAACCACCGCATGCTCACCGAGGCTGGCGTGTATGGCATATCGCTGCCGCGCAAGTGGGGCGGTCTCAACTTCCCTGTGGTGCCTTACGTGATGTCTTGCGAGCTTATCTCGCGTGCAGATGCCGGCTTTGGCAACATATGGGGCCTGCAAGATTGCGCAGAGACGCTGCACGAGTTCGCCTCAGACCAGATCAACGACGAGTATCTGCCTCGTGTATGCCAGGGTCAGACGTGCGCCATGGACCTCACAGAGCCTGATGCCGGCAGCGACCTCCAGGCCGTGATGCTCAAGGCGACATGGGACGAGGCTAAGGGCACATGGCTGCTCAACGGAGTCAAACGCTTCATCACCAACGGCGACGGTCACATATCGCTGGTGCTGGCACGTACCGAAGAGGGTACTACCGACGCCCGCGGATTGTCGCTCTTCGTGTACGACCGCAAACACATGGCCGTCAAGGTGCGACGCATAGAGCACAAGATGGGTATCATAGGTTCGCCCACATGCGAGCTTGTGTTTACCGATGCTCCGGCACAACTTGTCGGCGACACCAAAATGGGACTGATACGCTATGTGATGGCTCTGATGAACTCGGCACGCTTGGGCATCGGCGCCCAGAGCACAGGCATAAGCGAGGCCGCCTATCGCGAGGCCCTCAAATATGCGCGCGAGAGACGTCAGTTCGGCAAGCCCATCATCGAGTTCACCCCGGTTTATGAGATGCTGTCAAACATGGAGGCCAAGGTGCTCGCCTCACGTGCCATGCTCTATGAGACGGCGCGTTTCGTAGACGTTTACAAGGCCTATTATCACATAAGCAAAGAGCGCAAGCTCGAGAAAGAAGAGCGCGACGAGATGAAGGAGTACAACAAGCTGGCCGACGCTTACACCCCTCTGCTCAAACTCTTTGCAAGCGAATACTGCAACCAGGTTACGTATGACGCCATACAGATACACGGCGGGTCGGGCTACATGAAAGATTACCCCGTCGAAAGACTGGCGCGTGACGCCCGCATAACCAACATATATGAGGGTACGTCGCAGCTTCAGGTGGTCGCCGCCATTAAAGGGGTGACAACCGGAGTGTATCTGTCGCAGATGAACAAATATGAGTCGGAGAGCTATAATGGCGACCTGACGCCTCTGCACGAGACCCTCAAGCAGATGAAATCCCAGTATGAGACGGCAGTCGGGTTTGTCGAAGAGAGGTCGGCAGACAACAGCGCGTTCATAGACTTCCATGCCCGCAGACTTGTTGAGATGGCCGGTAACATAATACTTGGCTATCTGATGCTTCAGCAGGCCGACAGAAACGGTTGTTCATGCTCGTCGTGTGTCGACTATCACGCCGCCGCCAACATTTACATCAAGGCAGGCGCCGCCAAGAACAGCGGACATTTTGCATACATAAACAACCTTACCGCCGAAGATATCGCACAGTTTAAGATAGACTGATGCAATATTGACCCGATACAAGGGGAGTCGGATTACCGGCTCCCCTTTTTGGCGTGGTCAGAGGCCAAGGCTGTCATGGGTGTCTGCACACATTGCCTTATGCTGCGGTGATGCCGGCTCAGATTATCCGCACATGCGTGACAAAGCGTAAGATTCATGCAAAAATATTTTGAAAGCCGGATAAAAAAAAGTAATTTTGTTGTGATGGAAGATTATAAAGACACATATCTGACCATAAAAGAGCCTGTTGAGTCGCTCGGCCGCGAACGTGGCAGCAAGTTCCTCTCGTTCGCCTATCCGGTCACCACACCCGAAGAGGCCGATGCGCGCGTAGATGCGCTGCGTAAGAAATATCACGATGCCACCCACCACTGCTTTGCTTGGCGCATGGGTTTCAAGGGCGATATGGCCCGCCAGTATGACGACGGCGAGCCGCCCTCTACGGCAGGACGCCCCATACTGGGTCAGATACTGTCAGCCGGCCTTACCGACATACTCATCGTTGTGGTGCGTTACTTCGGTGGCACCAAGTTAGGTGTTCCGGGCCTTATAGCCGCCTACCGCGATGCCGCCCTCTCGGTCATAGAGGCCGCCGAGGTTGTCGAAAAGGTCAAGAGCCGCCGTCTTCGCATCCAATTTACTTATGGCGAGATGAACGCCGTCATGCGTGTGCTCAAAAATTACTCTCCCGATGTGGTCGAACAGTCTTTCGACCTCGACTGCTACATGGTGGTCGACATCCGCGAAGCCCTCGCCGACGCTTTTGTCTCTCAGTTCGAGCATCTCAACGATGTCAAAAAGACAAAAATAACAATAAAAACACTATCGTCCGATGAGTAAAAGCCTTGTCTCAATCAGTGACTTCGATAAGGCGGAGATACTGAAAATCATGGATTTGGCCGCCCATTTTGAAAACAATCCCGGTGAGCGGCTTTTAGAGGGTCGTGTTATAGCCTCGCTTTTCTTCGAGCCCTCCACCCGCACCCGTCTTAGCTTCGAGAGTGCCATCAATCGCCTCGGCGGACGCGTCATAGGCTTCTCGGAGGCCGGCAACACGAGCGTGTCCAAGGGCGAGAGCCTTCACGACACCATCAAAATGGTCTCTAACTATTGCGACCTTATCGTTATGCGCCACTATATAGAGGGCGCTGCCCGTTATGCCGCCGAGGTGGCTTCGGTGCCTGTTGTCAACGCTGGCGACGGCTCCAACCAACATCCCTCCCAAACCCTTCTCGACCTCTATTCCATCAAAAAGACGCAAGGCACGCTCGATAACATACACATAGTCATGGTCGGCGACCTCAAATACGGACGCACGGTGCACTCGCTGCTTCAGGCCTTGTCGCACTTCGGCGCCAGGTTCACCTTCGTCTCTCCCGACGAGTTGAAGCTTCCGGGCGAATACAAGATTTTCCTCGACGAGCACGGCATGAAATTCTCTGAGACCTCAGACATGCGCGAGGCCATCAAAGATGCCGACATATTATACATGACGCGTGTGCAACGCGAGCGCTTCTCTGACCTTATGGAATATGAACGTGTCAAAAACGCCTATGTACTTAAGGCCGATATGCTTGCAGGCACCCGCGACAACCTGCGCATACTTCACCCCCTGCCCCGTATCACCGAGATCGATACCGATGTCGACTCCGACCCCAAGGCATACTATTTCGAGCAGGCCCGTAACGGTGTCTTCACCCGCCAGGCCATAATATCATATCTGTTGGGGGTCAAGTGACCTACCTGTTGTGCACCTCTTTGCGCGTCACCTCAAAACCTGCTGCGCTGAAGAGTGCCCTTGCAATAGGTTGCGTGATACCTTTAGCCGATATTGCGTTGCCAGCGAAGTGATTAATTGATATAAACGCACCTGTAAGTGCCTAACACTAAACTATAATGGCCCACGAAAACACCGTCATGGAGGTGAGTGCCCTTGAAAATGGCACCGTCATAGACCACATACCGGCCGACAGCCTCTTCAAAATCATTAACATACTATCGTTAGACAAGATAACCAATCGCATAACTTTCGGCACCAATCTCGAAAGCAAGCGCATAGGCATCAAAGCCATCATCAAGGTTGCCGACATGGAGGTCGACCGCAACTACCTGAGCCGTATCGCTTTGTTTGCGCCCGAGGCCCGCTTGTCCTACATCAAGAACTTCGAGGTTGCCCAGAAAATCAAGCTTGTTGTGCCCGACACCATAG
>JAIECQ010000052.1 GCA_029068395.1 Rikenellaceae bacterium | reverse complement strand
TACTCTTCGTAGGCAGCGTCAGATGTTTATAAGAGTCAGATTCAGTTATAAACATGGAAATTTCACACATCGAACACATCGGCATTGCCGTTGAGAGTCTTGAAAAAGCCATTCCTTTTTACGAACAGGTTTTAGGGTTTAAGTGTTACAACATCGAGGAGGTTGCCGATCAGAAGGTTAAGACGGCCTTTTTCATGGTTGGACAGACCAAGATAGAGCTTCTTGAGGCAACATCGCCCGACAGTTCGATCGCCAAATTCATCGAGAAGAAGGGCCCGGGCATGCACCACATGGCGTTTGCCGTCAAAGACATAGAGGGTGCCCTCAAAGAGGCTGAAGACAAGGGTGTCAAACTCATCGACGCAACCCCCAGAGCCGGCGCCGAGGGTATGACCATAGCTTTCCTTCATCCCAAGAGCACCAATGGCGTGCTGACAGAGCTTTGCGAAGACAAGAACAAGTAAAAAACAACACAGGCAGGGTCTCCGTCCAAGATATACTACGGCCGGAGGCTTTGCATTAAAAAACAGTATAACACCATGAGTGCCAACACAGATAAAATAAAAAAGCTGATCTCTCTTCGTGAAGAGGCTAAACAGGGCGGTGGCCAGAAACGCATCGACTCGCAACATAACAAAGGCAAGCTGACCGCACGCGAACGTATCGAGGCCCTTTTGGACGAGGGTTCGTTTGAAGAGTTCGACATGTTCGTAAAACATCGCTGCCACAACTTCGGCATAGATAAAGAGACCTATTACGGCGACGGCGTGGTGACCGGTTACGGTACCATCGACGGCCGTCTGGTCTATGTCTTCGCGCAGGACTTCACCGTGTTCGGCGGCTCGCTCTCAGAGACGCTGGCGGCCAAGATATGCAAGGTGATGGATATGGCCATGAAGAACGGCGCCCCCCTTATCGGCATCAACGACTCGGGCGGTGCGCGCATACAGGAGGGTGTCAACTCGCTGTCGGGCTACACCGAGATTTTTCAGCGTAACATCCTCGCCTCGGGCGTGATTCCTCAGATATCGGCCATCTTCGGCCCTTGCGCCGGCGGTGCCGTTTACTCTCCCGCGCTCACCGACTTCATCATCATGAGCAAGGGCACCAGCTACATGTTCGTTACAGGTCCCAAGGTGGTCAAGACCGTCACCGGCGAGACCGTCACCCAGGAGCAGCTCGGCGGCTCATCGGTTCATGCCACCAAGTCGGGTGTGGCCCACTTTGTGGTCGAAGACGAGAACGAAGGTATGGATATGATACGCAAGTTACTCAGCTACATGCCTCAGAACAACCTCGAGGATGCTCCGTTGAGCGTATGTACCGATGCTATCGACCGTCTGGAAGACAGCCTTAACGAGATTATCCCCGACAACCCCAACAAGCCTTACGATGTTTTGGACGTTATCAAGGCCATTGTCGACGGCGGCGAGATACTTGAGTCGCACAAGCTCTACGCTCCCAACATCGTCACCTGCTTTGCCCGTTTCAACGGTCAGTCGGTGGGTATCATAGCCAACCAGCCTAAATATCTGGCCGGTGTGCTCGACATCAACGCATCGCGCAAGGCGGCTCGTTTCGTGCGTTTCTGCGACGCCTTCAACATCCCCATCGTCACCTTGGTCGACGTTCCCGGCTTCCTTCCCGGCACCGGACAGGAGTATGGCGGCATCATCATACACGGAGCCAAGCTGCTTTTCGCTTACGGCGAGGCCACAGTTCCCAAGGTTACCGTCATTCTGCGTAAGTCTTACGGCGGCGCCTATTGCGTGATGAGTTCCAAGCATCTGCGTGGCGACATCAATTACTCATGGCCCACCGGCGAGATTGCCGTCATGGGTCCCAGCGGCGCCATAGAGGTGCTCTTCGCCAAAGACATAGCGGCGATAGAAGACCCCGAGGCCAAAGCCAAATTCATCGCAGAGAAGGAACAGGAATACAAGGATGCGTTCGCCAACCCGTACAATGCAGCCAAATATGGCTATATTGACGATGTGATCGAGCCTCGCAACACCCGTTTCCGCATAATACGCGCGCTTCAGTCGCTGGCAACCAAGAAGTTGGTAAATCCCGCCAAGAAGCACTCAAACATTCCTTTGTAATAATTACCGACGATGAAAGAGAAAATAAGGAAAATAGCGGTGCTTCTGGCCCTTGTTATGATGGGTGTGCCTTGTATGGCTCAAAGCCTCAAGAACATACGCATAAACGAGGTGCTGGTCAAGAACCGAAACAGTTACATGGACGATTACGGCCAGCGCAACGGCTGGATAGAGTTGTTCAACAACGGTTATTCGAGCGTCAACATTGCGGGTTGCTATCTGTCTGTTGACCCCAGCGATCCCTCGGTGACCTACAAGATACCCAAGAACGACCCTCGCACCATAATACCTCCTCAGGGTTATGTGGTCTTCTTTGCCGACGGTAAGGCCGACAAAGGTACCTTCTACACCAACTTCACGCTCGACAATACGGGCGAGATATACCTTATGGATGCAGGCCGTAACGTTGCCGACAAGGTCAGCTACACCCTTTCGCAGCTCAGTGCCGACACCTCTATAGGTTACATGATATTCGATAGCGACAAGGGGCTGGAGTGGGGCGAGCTGCCTGCCACCACACCAGGAGCAACCAACGAGGTGGGCGAGATAGTGCCACGCTCCGAGCTGTTCCGCGCACACGACCCGTCGGGCATCACCATGGCCATAACGGCCATGTCGGTGGTCTTCTCTGCGCTTCTGTGTCTGTTCCTGCTGTTCAAGTTGGTGGGTATTGTGCTTATGCGCATGGAGGCCAAGAAGAACGCGCAGGCGACCGGCGCCGCTCCCGTGCGTCAGACTGCCGCCCAGTTAGACAAAGAGGCCATATCGGGTGAGGTTATCGCTGCCATTGCAACCACAATACGCCTGTTTGAAGAGGATTTGCACGACAAGGAGTCTGAGATTATCACAATCAACCGTGTGGCGCGCACCTATTCGCCATGGAGTTCTAAAATTTACGGTATCAACAATCAGCCCGTAAGAAACAAGTAACCAAATTTTCAACTACTTTAAGAAAATGAAAGAGTACAAAATCACAATAAACGGCAACGAGTACGTCACCTCTGTCAACGTAGAGGACGGCATTGCCAACGTTACTGTCAACGGGCAGGAGTATAAGAATATCGCAATAGAGGGCATGGTCAAGAAAAACAAATCTATGCCCCGTGTGGCACCTCGTGCCGTGAGCGAGCAGCCTGTTGCCGTTGCGGCTCCGCGTCCCTCGGCTGCCGCCGGTGACGGCACCGCCATCAAATCACCGCTCCCGGGCGTGATACTCGATGTATTCGTAAAAGAGGGCGACGCTGTTAAGGCGGGCGACAGACTGATGCTTCTTGAAGCCATGAAGATGGAAAATAACATTGAGAGCGACAAAGACGGAGTGGTCAAATCTATCTCTGCCCGCAAAGGCGATTCTGTGCTTGAGGGCGATGTCTTAATCACAATATCATAAGCGACATGGCAGCAGAACACAACTTTTTTAATTTCTTGGGCGAAAACCTTGTGGAGTTTGCTAAATTCACAGGTTTTGCCAACGTGGAGTACGGCCATATCATAATGATATTGATAGGCCTGTTCTTCATCTATTTAGCTATTGCCAAGAAGTTTGAACCCATGCTTCTGGTGCCGATAGGTTTCGGTATCATTGTGGGTAACATACCTTTCTTCCCCGGCATGCAGATAGGTATTTACGAGGACGGTTCGGTGCTTAATTACCTCTATTTCGGCGTGCTCAAAGGTGTATATCCGCCGCTGATATTTCTCGGCATAGGTGCCATGACCGACTTCTCGGCGCTCATATCCAACCCCAAGCTCATGCTCATAGGTGCGGCGGCGCAGTTCGGTATATTCGGCGCTTACATGCTGGCTTTGGCATTCGGATTCTCGGCTTCCGAGGCCGGCGCCATAGGCATCATTGGCGGTGCCGACGGTCCCACGGCCATATTCCTGTCGAGCAAGCTGGCGCCTGACCTTATGGGTGCCATTGCAGTGTCGGCATACTCTTACATGGCTCTCGTGCCCGTGATACAGCCTCCCATCATGAAGCTGTTCACAACCAAGAAAGAGCGCCTCATCAAGATGCGTCCTCCTCGCATGGTCTCGACAACAGAGAAGATTATATTCCCCATAATCGGAGTATTGCTGACATGTTTCCTCGTGCCATCGGGCATTCCTCTGTTGGGCATGTTGTTCTTCGGTAACCTGCTCAAAGAGAGCGGCGTGACACGTCGTCTGGCCGTTACAGCCAGCGGTCCCCTCATCGATATCGTCACCATACTCATAGGCTTCACTGTGGGAGCGTCAACACAGGCAACAACATTCCTGACACTCAAAAGCGTCGGCATATTTGCCTTGGGTGCCATATCGTTTGTTATAGCAACATCGACAGGTGTGCTTTTCGTAAAGGTATTCAACCTCTTCCTCAAAGAGGGCAATAAAATCAATCCCTTGATAGGCAACTCTGGCGTGTCGGCAGTGCCCGACTCAGCTCGCGTATCTCAGGAGGTCGGCCTTAAGTACGACAAGACAAACTACCTCTTGATGCACGCTATGGGTCCCAATGTCGCAGGTGTCATAGGCTCAGCAGTAGCTGCCGGTATCCTGCTCGGATTCCTCGGATAGCGCTTTGCAGCCACGTCCGGTGAGGCCTTGTCGTCACTGCCGGTGATGGTTTGCCGGCACTGAGGTTATGGTTTACTGGCACTGCCTCCGGCGGCCCTTCCGGGGGAGGGGGCACGGACCCCGTTTTGATATTTTTGAGGAACAACTAAGCGGATAAGTACAGCTATCCCATAAATGTGTTTCGACATACGTCTTACACATTTATGGGATAGCTGTTTCTGGCCCTTGGGTTGAGTGCCTGGAAGATATTCAACAGGGGCATGACTCTCGACGGAAAGGGTGCGAAAACAAAACAGAAAGCATAACAGCAGAGCAGCAAAGCATAATGTCAGCACGGAAGCATAGCAGCACAGCCGCAACCACCGGCATGACGGAGAGCGGCCCGGAGCCTGCGGAGGGCACAGCGAGAAAATAATGAGCGTCACTGCCGTTACTAATTCACTGTCATATATATAGCTGTGCGGGGTTGCGGCCCTCCGTGGGCGGAGGCTCCGGGCCGCTCGGGCTTCGTTCCTCAGCCCGGGCATAAGGAATTTTGGTTTACGGCATACCTCGTAATGCCGGGCATGCAGCAAGCATAACAGCAGAGCAGCAAACATAAGCAGACAGCCGCCCCCAGCACAGCGGAGAGCGGCGCGGAGCCTGCGGAGGGCACAGCATGAAAATAATGAGCGTCACTGCCGTTACTAATTCACTGTCATATATATTACTGTGCGG
>JAIECQ010000051.1 GCA_029068395.1 Rikenellaceae bacterium | reverse complement strand
AGCGTGCGTTGTGTCCGCTAAATATTAATACTTTGGTTCTTTGATTTCTTTGATTCTTCCCCGAGGGCTTGCGTAAGTGGTTGTGGACAGGTTGCTGGTGGGTGATTCAGTTGTGCGTGCTTTTACCGCGCTGCTGTTATGGTTTATGTTTTGTTTCCGCACCCATTCCGTCGAGCGTCATGCCCCTGTTGAATATCTTTCAGGCGCTCAGCCCAAGGGCCAAAAACAGCTATCCCATAAATGTGTGAGACGTATGTCGAAACACATTTATGGGATAGCTGTAATTATCCGCTTAGTTTGTCCTCAAAAATATCAAAACGGGGTCCGTGACCCCTCCCCCGGAAGGGCCGCCGGAGGCAGTTTCAGCAAACCATCACCGGCCGTGCCCACAAACCATTATCCGCCGTGCCATCGCCTCTTGTAAGCGGTCTAAGGCTTCTCGGAGGGTCTGGCGCGGACATCCCACATTCAGGCGCATGAACAGGCGTCCCTCTTGTCCGTAATCCAACCCGGAGTTGAGCCCCAAGCGCGCCTTGTTGACGAAGAAGTCGACCAACTCATCGTGAGTGAACCCCATGCCACGACAATCGAGCCACATGAGATAGGTGCCCTGAGGCTTTACGCATTTGATCTCGGGCATGGTGCAGGCAAGACGTCCTAAGACATAGTCAATATTGTCCTCAATGTAGATACGTAGCCGGTCGAGCCACTCGTCGCCGTTGTTGTATGCGGCACGAAGAGCCACTGCGCCGAATATGTTGCCTTGACTTACGTGTATGCGCTCGGCACAGGCGGTGTATGACTGACGATGCCGTGCCGAGGGTATGACAGCCACCGCCGTAGATAGGCCGGCAGTGTTGAATGTCTTGCTTGGAGAGATGAAAGTGTATGTGTTGGCGGCCAAGTCATCTGAGAGAGAGGCTATGTGAGTATGACGGTGACCGGACATGATAAGGTCGGAGTGTATCTCGTCAGATATGATGGACACGCCGTGCTCCAAACACATGCGTCCGATGGTCTCCAGCTCGGTGCGGGTGAACACCTTGCCCGTAGGATTATGCGGGTTGCACAACACCAACGCCTTGACCTGCGGCAGCTTGCGAGCCAAATCGTCGAAATCGACGCTCCAACCGCCGTCTTCCAAGCGCAGGGGATTGGTGACCACACGTCTGCCGCATGCCTCTATGACACGAGCAAATGGCGGATAGACCGGCGGCTGTATCAATATGCCGTCGCCCTCTGATGTCAAAGACGATATGCCGTAATAGACACCGCATATCACTCCCGGACAGAAGTGCAGCCACTCGTTGTCGACAGCCCAGCCGTTACGTCGCCACAGCCAACTGCGTATCGACTCGTTGTAATAGTCGCATCTGAATGAGTAACCCAACACAGGGTGGCCGGCTCGCTCGCGTATGGCATTCATGATGAAATCGGGGGTGCGGAAGTCGGTGTCGGCAACCCACAAGGGTATTATGTCGTCACGTCCGAACACCTCTTTGAGGTTGTCATACTTCTCGCAGTTGCTGCCGGTGCGGTCTATGCGCTCGTCAAAATCGTATCGCATTAGATATATTTTTACATGTTAAACCAAAACGGCTTACAAGATACGATTTTTGTGTGAATAATTTTATTATCCGACAAAAAAAGATACCTTTGCAAGCGCAACAGTTCTTGAAAAACAATTATTTTAACTCCCAAAATAAAATTTACAGAAATGAACAGAGGTCCTATCTCTCAGTTTATCACACACCATTACCGCCACTTCAACGCAGCATCGCTCGTGGATGCCGCCGTGGCTTACGACAAGCACCTGGCCGAGGGTGGCAAGATGATGATTACAATGGGCGGCGCCATGAGTACCGCCGAGCTTGGCATCTCGTTGGCCGAGATGATTCGTCAGGACAAAGTGCAGATAATATGCTGCACCGGCGCCAATCTCGAAGAAGACCTGATGAACCTTGTGGCCCACTCACATTACAAACGTGTGCCCCACTATCGCGACCTCACCCCCGAACAGGAACGCGACCTGCTCGACAACCACATGAACCGCGTTACCGACACCTGCATACCCGAAGAGGAGGCATTCCGCCGTTTGCAGGGCCACATATCGAAAATATGGAAAGCTGCCGACGCTAAAGGTGAGCGTTATCTGCCCTATGAGTTTATGTATCAGCTCATAAGAAGCGGCGAGCTGGAGCAGTATTACGAAATAGACCCCAAGAACAGCTGGATGTTGGCCGCATGCGAGAAAAACATCCCCATCATAGTGCCTGGCTGGGAAGACAGCACCATGGGCAACATCTTCACCTCTTACGTCATCAAAGGCGAACTTAAGGCTTCGACCGTTAAGGGCGGCATTGAGACCATGATATTCCTCACCGAGTGGTATCGCGCCAACTCAGGCGGCAAGGGCGTGGGCTTCTTCCAGATAGGCGGCGGCATCTCGGGCGACTTCCCCATTTGCGTGGTGCCCATGATGTATCAAGACCTTGAGTGGGAAGGAGTGCCTTTCTGGGCATACTTCTGCCAGATATCAGACTCTACAACCTCTTACGGCTCATATTCGGGAGCGGTGCCCAACGAAAAGATAACATGGGGCAAGCTCGACGTAGACACCCCCAAATTTATAGTCGAATCAGACGCAACCATTGTCGCACCTCTGATGTTCGCCTATATCCTCGGATGGTAAAAACCTTCATAACACATATGAAAAAGATGCAAGGAACTTTCTTGCATCTTTTTTCATTAAAAGGCATGTCATCTATATTTCTAAAAGCTGTCAATAATAAAATTTTGAAACTCTAAATTTACCATACCCCACCCTTTGGATTGGTTTCATAACCCCTACCCCTTAGGCAAGCCCTCGGGTAAGAATCAAAGAAATCAAAGAACCAAAGTATTAATATTTAGCGGACACAACGCACGCTAAAACCAAGCCGCTTATTGTTGTAAGTCACGTTCAAATTACCGCTACCGAAGACCAGGCAGTACGCGTCGTTAGAGTTAGACGTACTCGTAACTGACGACCAATAACGCCCGAGCGCACCCGCGTAGCTCAACGTACCGTCCGAGTAGCTGCGGTAACCGACAGCGGGAAACTCCACGGAATTAGAGCCGGAGGTGAACTTGATATATCCATAATCGGATGAACTCCATCCTCCGCCGCGACTGACGGTACTGCTGTTTATGAGATTCTGAAACTCTGTATTAGTAGGTAGACGGTAACCGTCGGGGCAAGGGTGGGTATTCCAGTTGGTAGGATAAGAGGAGGTGTTCCATGAGCCGCTGGGGGTAGCACCACCAGAGGCCTGTTTGTCATGTGCGTGGTTTTTGCTTTGGCGGACTTGGGACTGGCAGACTTTTACGCCGCATGGCTTTTGCCCCGGCAGGGCGGCAAGGCACGAGCCGCAACGGGCCGACCCTCCCCCCGCGGAGGCCCGTAACACCGTCTCGCAATTGTAGGCAGTGACTAAGGGAGGGCGGTAGAGAAGCGCGTCACTTCCCCGCTTGCCTCCGCAGGCTCGGCCCGTGGCTCCTTCACGCTAAAAGAGCATTAAGTGCGCAACCCGAGCAGCCGCCCAGCCTGTTTCACGCCTCACGACCCAATTTCATCACGCCCCCTACACTCACCACGTGCGGCCGGCGCTGGCGCCGGCCCATCCCGCACCGGCAGGGCGGTCTGAGTGTAACGAAACC
>JAIECQ010000050.1 GCA_029068395.1 Rikenellaceae bacterium | reverse complement strand
TCCCACTCTCCACTAAACTCCCTAAATCTCAAATGGGGAACATTAAGGACTTTATTTTCGTTATTATCTGCCATAATCGTTATTCTTTATCGGGGTTGATATCAAACGGCAATAATTTGTCGCCATCATTAAACCGGTCGAAATCAGAGATAAACGAACGGTCTTGAATCACTTTATATTTTTCATACTCACCATACGCCTTCTCTCGTGCTGCTTCTTGAGAAACTTTACCGGCTGTGTCTTGTGCTTGATAGTCCATTGTAGCAAGAAACTGTTCAAGACGCTGCTTCCAGTCTGCCATCGTTGTAATGATATGGCGTTGGGCACGCTGCTCTGCAAATTCAAGAAATGCGTTAGTTACACCGTTAAGTTCGGAAACCTCCTTGTCAGACAAGTAGTTCTTTGCCACAATAGTATCAGACTTCTGTACTCTGCCATCGGGAGCTTTCTTCCAAGTGGTCAATCCCATGTGTAGCATTTCCGAGTCGGCGCGTTCATACACTATTTCGGCAGCGGTACGATGAGTTACAGCCAAGTGCATCATGTTTTGCACCATCTTGAAAAACAATTTGGTACAATCCGATTTCGGATCGTAATCGGTACTGCATTCAGCATAGATGTCAGTTATCTTTTGGTAGTATCTGCGTTCTGATGTGCGTATCTCACGAATACGCTCCAGCAAATCGTCAAAATAATCTTTGCCAAAGTGCTTTCCCTGCTTCAAGCGTTCATCATCAAGCGCATATCCTTTAATGATAAACTCCTTCAATACAGATGTAGCCCAGATACGGAACTGAGTGGCCTGATAGCTATTTACACGATAACCTACCGCAATAATGGCATCCAAATTATAGAACAGCGGTGTACGTTCCACATCTCTTTCCCCCTCCGATTGAACTATCCCGATTTTTCGGATAGTTGCCTCTTTGGTAAGCTCACCTGTTTTGTAAATCTGACCAAGATGATAATTGACAGTCCGTACATCTACCCCGAACAAATCGGCCATACGCTTTTGTGACATCCAGAATGTTTCGCTGTTGAAAATGACTTCTACTCGCGCTTCGCCTTGCGCTGTTTTATACAGCAAAATGTTAGAACTCAACGAATTTTGCATCAATTCGTTTGTCGGTATTGTTTGAGTAAAGTAATCGCGGGCTTGTTGTACCAACACTTTTTTAGCATCGGCATTTTCGGCAACAATCATACACGCCATACGCGACAAGCGGAAAATATTGACCTTACGGAATGAGCCGCTTCCAATCCTTACCATATCAACCGCCTGGTTGAAATGGTCGTCTGCATTCATTCCTTTCTCACCTGCCACCCTGATAGCTTTGTCTATGACTCTTTGGAATTTCCAATAAGCTGAATAGCCCATAGCAGCGCACAGGTCGCGTGAACTCCAATATTCGTTTCCGCCCTCATCCTGACGGCGTATATTGTCGAATGACGGACGCATTTCCGGGATGTTGCCTGTCTCTTCCATAGTGTAATTATTCAACCAGTCCCAATTCTTTCAGATAGCCTTCTATCTCCTTGTCCAGTTCGGCGCGTTTGGCTTCCAACGCCTTTATTTCAGCCATTACGGCTTTGATGTCGATAGGCTCTTCCTCTTCAAAAGTGTCGACATAGCGAGGGATATTCAGATTATAGTCATTTTCGGCAACCTCCTGTAACGTAGCAAGATGGCTGTACTTTTCAATCTCCTTGCGGTCGCGGTAGGTTTCTACAATCTTCTGTATATGCTGAGGGCGGAGTTTGTTTTGCGTCTTGACCTTCTCAAACTCTTTGCTGGCGTCAATAAACAAGATGCTGTCGTCTTCCTTGCGGCATTTTTTCAGAACAAGAATACAGGTAGGGATGCTTGTGCCATAAAATATATTGGCAGGCAGACCGATAATGGCATCAATATAGTTTTTCTTCTCTATCAGGAAACGACGAATCACACCCTCTGCATTTCCCCTGAACAGAACTCCGTGCGGAGCAACGCAAGCCATGGTGCCACCTTCATTGAGATGATGAATCATGTGCAATATAAAGGCATAGTCGGCAGTCTTGCGTGGGGCAAGCCGTCCTGCCTTGCTGAAACGGTCGTCGTTGTTGAATTTGTCGGCTGCACTCCATTCGGCAGAGAAAGGCGGATTTGCAACCACCGCATCAAACTGCATGTCGTCAAAGGCATCCCATTCAAGCGTATCGCCGTTTTCAATCTTGAAGTTACTGAACCGGATGCCATGCAGCAACATATTCATGCGGGCAAGATTATAGGTGGTCGGATTCTTCTCTTGCCCGTAAATGTCTACCGCATTGCCTATGTTTGCGGCACGAAGCAACAAAGAGCCGCTACCGCAAGTCGGGTCGTAGACATTGCGCAACCGGTTATGTCCTATGGTGACAATCTCGGCCAATATGCGGCTGACCTCTTGCGGGGTATAGAACTCACCGGCTTTCTTGCCGGCACCTGCGGCAAACTGTGAAATCATATACTCGTAAGCGTCGCCCAAAATGTCAATTTCCTGCGAGGCCTCCACGCCAAATTTTATGTCGTCGAGAGCAAGCAAAACATTGCTTACAAGCGTATTCTTGTCATCAGCCGTCTTTCCGAGCTTAGGTGAAGTAAGGTCGATATCAGAGAACAGACCGCCGAAATCCTCCTCGCTGTCACGCCCTAATGTACTGTCTTCAATGCGTTTCAATGAGCGCTCCAGCACAGGTAAAATGTTCTCCTTTCGCTTGACTGCCTCAATCACAGACGAAAACAAGAACTTCGGCTCAATGAAATAGCCTATATCTTCCAGACACTGGTTCTTGATCTCTTCCTGCAACTCCGCGGCATCCGAATCGGCCATTTCCCATAGCCCCTTGAAAGTTACTTCGTCATCCTCGAGTGCACTGTTGGCGTATATCTCTATTTTCTCCGACAGATATTTGTAGAAAATAAATCCCAGTGTAAAGTACATGAAATCGCTTGCCGACATATTGCCGCGCAAACGGTTTGCCACCTCCCAAAGCTGGTCACGGAGCTTCTGTTGCAGTTCTTCGCTCATAATCCTATTCTTTATTCTTATTTATCGTTTGACGCAAAAGGTTGAAGACATAGTCTATTTCTGTGTCGTTTTTCAGAGGGAAACGCACCTCGTAAGCCCCGTTGCCCCAGTGCCCGACTTCTGACACGTCACGGGTAATGCCTTCCGGGTCTTTGAGTGTTCCTTTCTTGGCATTGAGAAACAGCCTTATTCCCTTGTTTTGTATAACTACATCACAAAACACCTTGCCTCTTATCTTGAAGCCGATGGTTTTCTTCTTGGGAGATATTGTCACATCTTCGCCAAAGGAGAGCAAAAATTCTTTAATTTCCGTATAGATATTCAGAATATCATCTTCAATGTTCTCCAAATGATCCTGTTCGCTATATACCTTAATCTCTCTGCTTACCGTAGTTATTGTCTCACTGTTAGCCACTGTCTTAATACTTTCTTTGCTTGTACGGCTTACGATTTGCTCAAATGAAAGCGTTTCATTTGAGAAGCGTTTGATCTCCCATAGTTCTATAGGCAAATCTTTAAAGTTAATAGCCTCTTTTTGATATGTTGTAAAATTTGGGGAAACAAACAACACTTTCGACTGAGACCAATCTACATCGGTTCGCTTGAGTGATTCTGATTTAGATTCGTTGTACTCCAAAATGAATTCAGCCTTATTATTCAGCATCAAAGACAAATAAGCATAACCCTGGTCGATTACGCTGAAATTCTTATCTCTTTTATATTCTATTATCACAAAACACCTTTTCTCCGAATCAAAAGCCAAAGAATCTATTCGGAAAGAGTTAAGGTAAAACTCCGTTTTGATGAAGTCAAGCCCAAGCAATGTGCCGAGGTTCTTTTCAACAATATTCTGAATCTCTTTCTCCGGTTTAAACGGTTTCTCTTTTATAATAGTTAATTGCCCGTCATCTATTTTGTATGTCGACATGCCTTAATCCCAATTAAACGTCCGTATTATATTGCGCAGCCTTTCCATTATCCTGGTCAAAGCCTTCCGGGTCTTTATAAGGCCCATGTGCTTCTCTTTCAGTGCTTTTTGTATTATCTCCGGCTGTTCCTTTTGCAGGTAATCGTATTCTTTGAGAAAGTGGTTCAATACCGATGACGATATGTCCTCTTCCTCGGCCAATGAGTTGACGGCATTTTCCCGTTCGGCAGCAATATAGCGGTTCAGTCGTTCCTCCAGATCGCTTGCTCCGTCAGCTTTGGCCCGCCGCATCATGAAGTTATCCTTGTCGTCATCCACATTTTTTTTGATGAAACCGTCAATAAGCTTGGCCTTGCTACGCATCTCAGCATCTTTAATCATCGTGTCAATGATATTCTGACGACGTTCCGCATAGTCGGCACTGTATGGGTCGAGTTCTGCAATGAGCTCAAGTATATACGTTACATTTATAATGTCGCTGTGCAATAGTTCGAGACAGAAATCCACGTCACCGAGACCTCCGTCATCCTGATTGTCTGTATTATCATCCGGTTTGGGTGACGGCGTCGTGTTTCTTATGGCGAATGTGTCATGTATGTCAAGATATTTGCTCCTGAAATCCATGAACTGCTGCTCTGTCATCACCAAATTGTCAGACTCTTCATTATAATCGTCATATATCTGAATCTCTGCATGTTTGCGTATGATATCTCGGAATGCCAGCACAAACTCTTTCTTTTCCTTTTCGCTCTGCAAAAGGTCTATGCTGCTTGTGTCGGGATATCTCTTCAAAAAGACCGACACAAGATCTATGTATTCCTGTTTGACCTTTTCAAACGTAGGCCGCACTATTTCTTCCGGATTGTCGCTATTGCTGAACAATTTGATGGCCTCGTCCACATTGCTTTTCAGGTCACGGAAACACACAATCTTGCCGAATCGCTTTTTCTCATTCAACACTCGGTTGGTGCGGCTGAATGCCTGCAACAAGCCATGATATTCCATGTTCTTGTCTACATAAAGCGTGTTCAGTTTCTTGCTGTCAAAGCCTGTGAGAAACATACCCACAACAAGACAAAGGTCAAGCGGCTTCATATCCGCTTTCTTCTTTTTCATGCGCAGGTTGATGTCATCGTAGTATGCACGGAAATTTTCGGTAGTAAATGCTGTACCAAACATTTCATTATAATCGTCCATGATGGCTTGCAGCTCATCCGCTTCGCCTACACTTTGACTGGTATATTGACCTGTGCCCATGCCGGTCTGGTCATCATCCTGGCTACTGTTGGCTGCGTATGTAAACACTGCACCGATACGAATATTCGGCCTCAACGATTTGAAAATCTTGTAATAACTGATAAGCATCGGAACGGACTGCACGGCAAACAAGGCATCAAAATCTCCGTCAAACGTAGATTTGTTGAAATTGTTGAGAATGAATTTTGCAATCTCCTCCATTCGGGCGTGATTGTCATTGTCAACAACTTCATTGCCGTGATAGTATTCCACAAGGAAACCAAGCACGTTTTCATCTGCAATGGCATCCTTGATGAGATATTTATGAAGACAGTTTCCAAATATTTCTTTAGTCGTATGACCGTCCACGGCATTCTCTGTAAAGATAGGGGTTCCCGTAAAGCCGAATATCTGGGCATTATCGAAGAACTTCATAATCTTCTTATGGCTCTCTCCGAAGTGGCTGCGGTGACACTCGTCAAATATCATCACGATACGAGAATGGCGAATAGTCTCAATCTTGCTGCTGTACCATGTCTTGCTTACGGCAGCATTAAGTTTCTGTATGGTAGTAATGATTATCTTCGAATTACTTTGCAGGCGTTTTACAAGTTCGTCCGTATTGTCTGTGCTGTCCACCGCCCCCGGCTCAAATGCTTCATACTCCGACTGGGTCTGTGTATCGAGGTCATGACGGTCAACAACAAACATCACCTTATCCACGTCATCTAATTCAGATACCAGTTGTGCCGCCTTGAATGAAGTCAAAGTCTTTCCGGCTCCTGTAGTATGCCATACATAACCGTTGTCGTTGGAGTTTTGCACCCTGTCCAAAATCTTCTCTACCGCATAGAACTGGTAAGGCCGCAATACCATAAGGCACTTGTCGCCCTCGTGCAATACGATGTATTTGCCGATAATCTTGCCGAGCGTGCACTTGTCAAAGAAAAATAGGGCAAACTTATCCAGTTCATTGAACGGCATATTTGCCATGTCTGTCCAGTTGAAGGTAAACTTATATCCGCCATTAGGGTTATTGGCAAAATAGCGGGTGTTTACACCGTTTGAGATGACAAACAGCTGTATGTAGTCAAACAGTCCGTGAAACGAAGTCTTATGGTAATGTTGTATCTGGTGGTAAGCCCGTTTCAGTTCCACGCCACGACGTTTCAACTCAATCTGCACCAAAGGCAGGCCGTTGATAAGTATTGTCACATCATAACGGCATTTCTTGCGCCCCTCTACGGTAATCTGGTTGGAAACCTGAAACTCGTTCTGACACCACTGCTGCCTGTTGAGAAATTCCACCCATATACGCTGCCCGTCAGCCGTGTCAAGCGGATATAGGTCACGAAGTTTCTTTGCCTTTTCAAAGCGGGAGCCTCCTTCAAGGTAGATGAGAATTTTCTCAAACTCCTCATCCGTAAATGAAGTGCGGCCGGCTTCCGCCAGTTGTTTCTTGTTGTGAGTCTCTAACTGCCGCTTGAAATTGGCATAAAGATTATCTTCTTCGCTAATACGGACATACTCGTAGTCCATTTGCCGAAGTGTGGCTATAAGTCCGGCCTCCAACGCCGCCTCGCTCTGTGTTGACATATTCTCGCCCTGCTATGATTACCTGTCTGTTACGCCGGCGCCTCGATTTTTGACGCGCGCTCTGTTTTGCATAATGTCTCCCTGCCTTAAGGCACCGAAGACAATGCGCTGGCACAATTCATCTTCACTGCAATATCCAGGTGCATCGGTCTGTCAGTTGCTGCTTGCCACGACCTGCACGCACCTCTATATAGTTGACCCCTTTTTCAAGAGACACCTCCCTGAACAGACACACGTTAATGCTGTCCGGCTTCATCTTTCCGCACATACGGCCATTGACATACAATGCCACCTCCTCCATATTTGAAAACACCTGCACGTCAGCCAGCGGTTTCACCCTGTTTACGTTACGTCTGCCTGCAATGTACACCATAGGCTCGGGGTTCCAGTTGGCCCGGTAAAAATAGTAGGCATCCTTTTTTATCTTGCGGTCATGTGTCACCAGCCCCTTGTCATTAATGCCCGGGCGATCGCCCTCCGTACGATGGGCCGCGCCGAAGTCAAACATATTCCACACAAAGCTCCCCCATACATAAGGTCGTTCGTCTATTATCTGCCAGTTCCGTATATGATATTCCGTCTGCCAGTTTTCAGGATGCCAGCGGCTTCCGGGCACCGTCTGCACCAGCGAGTCCTGCTGATGATATATGCTGGCCCCCGCCCCATACTCACTGACGGCTATTTTTATCTGCGGATATCTCTTGTGTGTCGCATCCAGCCATACGGCAAGCGTGGCGGGCGTTGCTCCGTACCATCCGTCATAACGGTTCCATGCTATAAGGTCGGTAATGAAATTCAGGTCTCCGTCCTGATTGCTCGCCGAGGTCGTGAGACGGGTCTTGTCTTCATTATGCGCCAGTTCATTCAGCTCTTTGACATACTCCACAGGGTTGTCGCCATGCTCCTTCAGCTCGTTGAACAATCCCCAGAAGCAGATGCTGGGATGGTTGTAGTGCTGACGGATCATCTCTTTCAGCTGCTCCCTGCCATTTTGCCGAAACGACGGCTGGTCGACAAAACCTTTGTCGGCATATCCCCCCGGACCCACAAAAGGAATCTCTGCCCAGGTGACAATGCCATGCTTGTCCATTAAGTCATACATGTAGGCAGCCTGCGGATAATGGGCCAGACGGATGGCGTTCACCCCCATGTCAAGCATTATGCGGGTGTCCTCCTGGTGATGTTCCGCCGTAAGGGCATTACCCACTTCGGCCCTCTCCTGATGGCGGCATACGCCACGCAGCGGCAGATGCCTGCCGTTCAGGAAAAAGCCTCTGTCCGCATCGACAGTGTAATAACGCAGACCCAGCGGCTGCACCACCTTGTCAAGCTCTCTGCCATCCTTTAGCAGGGTCACCACCGCCTGATACATGAACGGATCCTGTCTCCCGTTCCAAAGGCGCGGATTTTGCAATACAAACTCCATCTCTTCGGGCTGCACATCTGTATCGGGTGCCATGACGACCTCCTTTTCCGTCTCATGCACAATCTTTTCCCCGTCCTTTATCTGTAGTCTGACCACAGCCCTATGGGCCTCTTTAGTGCCATTGGAGAGGTTGATGCGGGCACAGACAACAGCCTGTTTGTCTGTCACCCGACGCTGTGTCAGATATACGCCCGGCGAGGCATAATCCAGTGGCGAGATGCACAGACTCTCGGTCAGCAGCAGATGCACATCCCTGTATATGCCTCCGTAAAAATTGAAGTCGCCGACCAACGGCATCACATCCAGCTGCTCGCCGTTGTTGACGCGCACCAGCAATGTGTTGTCTTTTCCATATTCCACCTTGTCGGTTATCTCGAATATGAAAGCGCCATACCCGCCCCGGTGTTCGCCTATATGCTTGCCGTTCACAAAAACATTGCTCACGCTGTTGGCTCCCTCGAAACGCAAGAATAGCCGTTTACCCCGCCACTGGTCGCATACGAATATCTTTTTGGTGTAATTGCCTGTTCCCCGCTTGTAATCCTGCTTGGCAGACAAGGCATCCTGCGCGTTCCAGGTGTGGGGCAAATCTACCCTGTGGGCCTGACCTGCATTTACCTGATGCGAGAAACGGAAACTCCAGTCATTATTGATAAGTTTGTCCTCTCTCTGAGCCGACGCCTGCATGCTTAATGTGGCGGCAACCAATACTGCGAAAGTTTTTATGGGGTTTTTCATCATTTGTCCTTCTGTTTTATGTCCTGACAACAAAAATAACAAAAATTTGCAGGCATCAAGCCGGGCCTCTATTGCATTCCGACAGCCTTGTCGTCACATTTCCGTCTGGCAGCCAATGTGATGCAGATGGGTCAGTCCCACTCTATCTCATCACCTTTTTCCCGAAGCATTTGATATGTTTCGTCTTCGTTTTCTATCAAAGAGATAATGATGTCGGCAAAGCGTTTTGCTTTTTGCTCGTTCTCTTGTGTCTCCTTAAAATAGGCCGCATACGAGCCTGCTTCCGGATCACTCTCCATGCTTTCCAGAATATCAGGCGCAATTTCTTCAAGATAGCAGTTGAAGAGAGCGTCCCAGTTGTAGCCGTTCATGTATGCCTCTTCGTTTATCTCGTTCATTTTCTGGCCTACGGCAAGAGGCCTCTCTTTCTCGTTCTCAAAAAGCAGGACAATGTCACCGAAACCGCTTGTGTAAATCTTGACATACTCATGATCCAAAATGTCTCTTCTTTCAGTTGTTGCCATAATATTCCTCTATTTAATGGTTTTACTGTTGCCTGCAAGCTGATTCCGACAATGATGCCGACAGCTCAGTGTGTGCGGTCACTCCTGCATCACGATGCCGCACTGCGTTGATGCTGCGGCCTCCTCGCCCCATTGCCTTGGCTGCACAAATCCTATCTGAGCCATCACCCTGTCGGTCACCGTTGCCGATAGCTCCTCTATGTCTTTGGGGTTGAAATAGAACGACGGCGCTGCCGGCAATATGGTCGCTCCGGCCTCTGCCAATGCGGTCATGTTGCGCAGGTGAACCAGGCTCCACGGCGTCTCACGCACCACCATTATGAGCTTGCGCCTCTCTTTGAGCATCACGTCGGCCGCCCGCGATATCAGAGTGTCGGATACCCCGCACGCAACCCTGCCCGCCGTCCCCATAGAGCACGGTGCTATTATCATGACATCCACCGATGCCGAGCCTGATGCCGGCGGTGAGAACATATCGTCAGGCTGCAACAGTTGCACCTTGGGCATGGCGGCCACGTCATATCCGGGTTGTTCGAGGTCGAACACCCTGCGTCCGTTGTCGGTAAACGACACCCACAGCCTCTCTGTCTCATCACTGGCGCCCAGCCTCTCTATCAGCTGACGCCCGTATATAGAGCCGCTGGCTCCGGTTATGGCCACGAATATCTTCATAACATCATTAAAAACAGCAAAGTGTCACAACACTATCCCCTCGCACTTAAGGCCGAGTCTGGCCGCATGCTCCAATGTGCGCGGCAGGGCATAACTCATGTTGCGGAACGCCTTTACCGAGTCGTGAAACACCACTATCGAACCCGACCTCAGATGCTTGGTCACGTTCCTCAGACATGCTGCCGGAGATAGTGTGCGGCTGTAATCGCGCGAGAGCACATCCCACATTATTATGTTGTACCGTTCCGACATGCGCCTGGCCTGCGACGGCGTTATGCGTCCGTAGGGAGGACGCACGAGGTTTGAGTGGATGAAACTGTCGGCCAGGTCGACATCTTCGATGTATCGCTCGGGGGTGTTGCCCCATCCCTTCATGTGGCTGTATGTGTGGTTGCCCACAACATGGCCGTCGTCCTTTATCATGCGGTATAGTTCCGGATATTGCTCAACATTCTTGCCCAGACAGAAAAATGTGGCCTTGGCATCGAATTTGCGCAGGGTCTCTATTATCCACGGTGTCACTCCCGGTGTGGGACCGTCGTCAAAGGTGATGAATACGCGCCCGGCATATTCGGCGGGGTCAAACCCCCAACGCAGGTCGGGAAACAGGCGTGTTATGAATCTTGGCGGGTGTATATACATGATTTACATTTGATTGACAGAGATGTGGTTTTTGTCGGCGCCGACAAATTTGCATTTGTGTCGACAAATTTACTGAAAAATTCATACCTTTGAAAATCTATCATCTCCTTTGGCGCATAATTTATTTGCCTGCGTTGCGATGGCCGCACCGCGCCCGCCACACAGAGAGATGCAAATGCGTAAAAACACATAAAAGAGCATGAAACACATACTGTTACCGGCCGTCTTTGTCATGGCCATGCTGCTTGGATGCCACAGCGGCGACAACAAGCAATATAAAACTTCATCTACAGGTTCGCCCTACGAGATAGTGGTTGTCTCGACCGACGGCCTGTGGCAGGGGGCCGTTGGCGACACCCTTTGCGCCATACTTGAGCAGGAGAGCCCTATGCTCAACCAGCCCGAGCCTCTCTTCGATGTCGTGCACACCACGCCCGAGCGTTTCGGCAACGTGCTTCTGCGCCACCGCAACATCATACGCATAGACATATCGCCCTCCGCCTCCACCGGCATAGACGTGGCATATGATGTCGACGCCGCCCCGCAGATAGTGCTTATGATGCACTCTTTCAACGCCGACACCCTCGCCGACTACCTGTGGCGCCATGCCGACCGCATCACAGGCCTTCTCAACGACACCGAGATAGAGCGTTTCGCCGCCCGTGCCCGCAAGTTCCCAGACAAATCTGTCGCCGACTCCGTTCGCGCCATGTTCGGCATCAATATGACAATACCCCGCGGCTATCAGATACGCAACTCCATACCCCCCGACTTCATGTGGATCTCTTACGAGACTCCGCTCACAAGCCAGGGCATCGTGATATACACCTACCCCGTCGACACCGCCTTTCGTTTCGGCGTCAATGAGATAGTGGCTCAGCGCAACGCCTTCACTGCCCTCATACCCGGCCCCTCTGACGGCAGTTACATGACCACCTCCACCTACATACCCCCCGTCATACGCCCCGTTGTCATAGACGGGCGCACATGGGCCGAGGTGCGCGGCTTCTGGGATGTAGAGGGCGACTTCATGGGCGGACCCTTTGTCAGCTACACCACCATCGACAAGGCCCGAGGCCGTGCCGTCACCATCGACGAGTATGTCTATTCGCCCAAGCAGTCGAAAGGACGCCGCAACTTCATGCGCCAGATGGAGAGCATCGTAAGGAACGTCACTTTTTAGCCCCTGTCAACAGGTCTCCTACAAGATAGCAGCTGCCTGATATGAATATCATGTCAGAGGGGGCTGCCTCTTTTTGTGCCATCTCAAGAGCCTCAAACACATCGGGTGCGGCAGTGCCTGACAGCCCGGCCTTGCCGGCCCTGACAGCCAGTGTGCGGTGGTCCATCCCCCTCTGTACGGAGGGACGCGTGAATATGTAACGGGCCTCTTTGGGCAACAGCGGCAATATGCTGTCGATGTCTTTGTCGGCCACCATGCCGAGCACGAAAAAGAGCCTGTCAAACATCCCCTGCTCTTTCATGTCGGCAAGCTGACGCACAACCTGTTTCATGCCGGCCTCGTTGTGTCCCGCATCGCAGACGGTCAGAGGCTTGCGGGCCAACACCTGCCACCGTCCTTTGAGACCTGTGCGTTCGGCCGCGTGAGATAGTGCCGCCGTTATGCGGGCAGGCGTCACCTCAAGGCCGCAGTCGCGCAGACGCTCGGCCACAGCCAGAAAGGCAGGTATGTTGAGGCGTTGATATGCCCCGGCAAGGTCGGTCGACAGGGTGAAACGGTAGCCGTCAAGCATGCTCTCCACCTCGAATAGGGCCGTCCCGTCATCTGACAGACGGTGAGAGATCACCCGATACATCTTGTCGGCAAAGGTGAGCGGAGCACGACACTCGTGGGCCTTGTCTATGAACACCACCGCGCTTTCAGGCTCGGTAAGGCCCACCACCACCGGTGTATCGGGCTTTATGATGCCGGCTTTCTCTGTGGCTATGGATGTTATGTCGTCACCCAATATTGATGTGTGGTCTCTGCTGATGTTGGTTATCACGCTCAACAGCGGGGCTATCACGTTGGTGGCGTCGAGCCGTCCTCCCAACCCCGTCTCTATCACCGCCACATCAACCCCCTCGGCGGCAAACCTGTCGAAAGCCATTGCGGTGGTCACCTCGAAAAACGAGGGGTTGTGCTGCTCTATGAAAGGCATTGCACGGGTCATGAAATCTGCTATGGCCGACGGGTCTATGGCCTTGGAGTCTATGCGTATGCGTTCGCTTACGTGGCTGATGTGCGGCGAGGTGTAAAGCCCGGTTTTGAGACCGCACTCCATAAGCAGCGACGCGGTCATGTGACACACCGACCCTTTGCCGTTGGTGCCCGCCACATGTATAGACCTGAACCGCTTGTGAGGGTCGCCCAAAAAACGGCAGAATGCTTCTATGCGCTCTGTCCCCGCATTATATGCGGCACCGCCCACCTGCTGAAACATGGGTATCGACATCAGACGGTCTATCGCCTCTTTGTCTGTCATAATCAAAAAACTGTTTTCAAACCTGTAATGTGCCCCGCAGTCCGGTTTTTTGGAATTTTTTGCCCTCTTGGCCCTTTGGAAACTTTTTGTTCTTTGGGGTCTTCGGGTGCCCGCAGATTTTGCGCGGCAGGGCTTTGTCGCAGCAAGTTCCCGTTCCGCACGGCTTTCCGCACCGGCAGGGCACCTCGCCGCCCGGCCGGCTGTCGAAAGGGTCCGTGCCCCCGCAACGGGCCTACCCTTGCGAGGGACAGAAAATCCCCCGCAGAGACCGTAACCACATCGCGGTCTGAGTAAACGAAACCGCACATAATTCCTCAATACCCGACACCCAAAGTGTAGAGTAAGCACAAATTCCTTGTCCCTGACTGAGGGACGATAGCCCGGCGGCCCTCAGCCTCCGCCCACGGAGGGCCGCATACTGTCGGGCAATATATGACGCAGAGACTAAAGCATCTCTCCGCCGCACATCACTTTCACGCCCTGCCCTCCGCAGGCTCCGTCCCGCTCTCCGTTCCGCCGAAATCACACTTTCCACACCCGGACTGGTGAGCATGTCCCACCCCGTCAGGCTTTCCTGTCCTGATAGTTTTCCTCGGCAAACCCCAAAGCCCTGCCAAATCTTAAAAGGCCCTCTCTGAAAACACCGTTACCTTCTGCGGGTGGGCTGCTCGTCTGATGCTGCCGAAGCGGCGCGCTGGTTATCCTCGGGACGCGGCTGACGCTTCACCTCCTTGGGGTTCTTGACATACTTGTCGAGCCATCCGAAAAACTCGTTGTGCCATACCAGCGAGTTCTGCGGCTTGAACACCTGGTGGCCCTCATCCTCAAAGAATACCAGACGTGAGTCGAGTCCTCTCGAACGTGCGGCTGTGAAGGCCTGGAGGCTCTCGGTGTATGGTATGCGATAGTCGAGCTGCCCCACCATTATCATGATGGGAGTGTCCCATTCGGCCACGGCCTTGTGAGGAGAGTTGGCATACGAGCGCTTGGCCGTGGCGTTGTTGCTCCAATAGGGTCCGCCCAGGTCGTTGCGCGGGAACCACAGCTCTTCGGTGCTGCCGTAGAAGCTTTCGAGGTTGAACATGCCGCAGTGCGATATGAAAGCCTTGAAACGTTTCTGATGATGGCCTGCCAGATAATATGTCGAGTAGCCGCCATAGCTGGCGCCGACACATCCGCGACGGTTCTTGTCCACCCACGGCTCGCGGCTCACCTCGTCAATGGCGCTGAGGTAGTCGCGTATGTTCTGACCGCTGTAGTCGCCCGATATCTGGTCGAGCCACTCCTGACCGAACGAGGGTAGCCCTCTGCGGTTGGGCGCCACCACCACATAACCCTGCGATGCCATCAGGGCCAGGTTCCAGCGATAGCTCCACCGCTGGCTCACGACGCTCTGAGGACCGCCCTGACAGTAAAGGAGGGTGGGGTATGTCTTGTTGGGATCGAAGTCGGGAGGCAGCACCACCCAAGTGAGCATCTCTTTGCCGTCGGTTGTCTTTATCCACCTTTTCTGCACCGACGCCATTTTTATACTGTCGTAAATATGCTTGTTGACAAAGCTGAGCTGTGTCTCTTCGCCGTCGCGGGGGTCAACCTCAAACAGCTCGGCAGCCATCAGCAGGGTGGTCTTCTCGGCGGCTATGCGTCCGCTCTGCATCGACAGCGACACATAGTCATGCAGTCCTTCGGTTATCACCTCCACGTCGCCGCGTGGCTCCACGGTGGCCTTGCATATCTGGTGCGTGGCCTTTATGGGGGCTATGAAATAGAGGGTGTTGTTGTCGGCCCAGTTTACCGAGGCGGCGTTGTAGTCGAAATCTTTGGTTATGTAGCTCTTCTCGCCCGTCGCCAGCTCCATTACAAACAGACGCTCTTTGTCGGCCTCGTTGCCGGGACGCGCCATGCTGGTCCACGCTATGCGCCTGTCTGAGGGTGAGAACACGGGGTAACGGTCATATCCGGGCATGCCCTCGGTGAGGTTGCGGGTCTTGCCGCTGGCTATGTCATAGAGGTAAATGTCCGAATTGGTGCTCACGGCATAGTCATATCCGTGCAGCTTCTTGGCCGAATATGCTATCTGTGTGCCCTCGTTGTTCCATGCCACCTCAGACATGTCGAAATAGGGAGCCATGGGCACGTCCCAGGCCTCGCCCTCCATTATGTCTTTGACGTCGGTTATGCTCTTGCCGTCAAACCGGCCTATCTTGATGTGGCTGAATGTGCCGTCGAGCCAGTAGTTCCAGTGGCGGGCCATCAGGTCGTCATATATCTTGACGCGCGCCTTGTCATAGCCCGGATACATGTCTTGCGCCGTGCGGTCTACCTTGACGTGCGTTGCGTAAAGTATCATGTCGCCGCGGGGCGATATCTCGAATGCGTCTATCTGCTCGGCAGGCTCTACTGCCAGCTTGAGGTCGCTGCCGTCGGGCGACACGCTCCAGATGGCTGTCTTGCCGCTGCGGTCAGAGAGAAAATATATCTTGCGACCCTGCTCGGCCCAGCGGGCGTTGTAGTCTTTGAAGTCGCCCTTGGTTATCTTGACGGCATCGTCGCCCTCATACTCGTCGGTGGGCTTTACCCACAGGTTGGTGTAACTTTTGTTCTGCTCTACATTATATACCGTCACCCCGTAAAGCACCTGTGTGCCGTCGGGCGAGAGGCGCGAGTCACCCAGACGCTTCATCTTGAGCATCACTTCGGCAGTGAACACCCCCGCCTCTTTCTCCTGCTGGGTCAACTTGGGCACGTAAGAGTTGTCGGTGCCGTCGTCGCATCCCGTCAGTGCGGTTATAGCCATGGCCATGATTGTCAGTAGTTTTTTCATAGATTTTATGAGAGTTTGTTTTTCAATATCAAAATAGGTTCACCCCGTCCCCCTTGGGAGTCCTGAAAGCGCTTCGCCCCGAAGTTCTTAAAAAGTTACCATACAGCCTCCCGAAAAGCGCCACGCCACGACATCTCCCCCGGCCCCCGGTCTTTCAAAGTCTCTCTTCCGCCGCAATGCCCACGCAAGCTCCCGAAAGCCCCTCCCCGGCAGGCTGTCGGAAAGGAGTCCGTCCCCCCTAAAACAGCTCTTTTATCGTGTGATAAGAGCCTTTGAGGTTGTCGCATTTCTCCTCTTCGGTACACCACCGGGCCAGGCTTATCCCCTCCTCCGTTTGGGGAGTAAGGTCGGCAGGGCCATTGTAATGCATTGAAAACCAATAGGTGTCTTTCAATATCATCTCGCCGTTCATCACGTAAAGATGCCATGTGGTGCCCACTATGCTGCCGCATGTGTGACCGCTAATGCCGCACTCTTCGTGCACCTCTCTTACGGCACACTCCTCAAGCGACTCGCCGGCCTCGCGCTTGCCCTTGGGTAAATCCCACCTGCCGTTGCGGAATATCATGAGGGTGCGTCCGTCAGAGTCTGTCACAATGCCTCCCGCCGCGGTCACCCGCGTGAAAAGGTCGCAAAACGAGGCGAACACACGCTCGGGGTCTTCACACGTATATACCAGCGTGTCGCGCTCTTCCAACATGTCTAACACCTCTGCGCGTGAGGTTAGTGTGTCGGTGCGGGAAAAATGAATAAAATTATTATATTTGTCTTCGGAAAAGTCGAATATTATCCTCTTTTCCCCATAATATACGGTGTACATATAGTTTAAATTTTATTGTCATGAACACGAATCATAAGAGAGAAATCGCCCGGTCGCTGCTTGAGATAGAGGCAGTGAAACTTAGTCCCGACAAGCCTTTCACGTGGGCTTCAGGTTGGCATTCGCCAATCTATTGCGACAATCGCAAGACCCTCTCATACCCTCGAGTACGAAAGCAAATTTACAAAAGTTTTGCTAATATCATAACGGCGCTTTACCCTGAGGCCGATATTTTGGCCGGCGTTGCCACGGGAGCCATCGCCCACGGGGTACTGGTCGCCGAGCAGATGGGCCTGCCGTTCATCTATGTGCGCTCGGCAGCCAAAGACCACGGCCTTGCCAACCAGATAGAAGGCTCTTACAAGCCGGGCGACAAGGTTGTTGTCGTCGAAGACCTTGTCTCTACCGGGGGCAGCAGCCTCAAGGCCGTCGAGGCGTTGCGCGGCGCCGGCTGCGAGGTTCTGGGCATGACGGCCATCTTCACCTATGGCTTTGCCGAGGCGGCTAAACGTTTTGAGGCCGCCGGGTGCCGTCTCGACACTCTTAGCGATTACGAGGCGCTGATAGAGGAGGCCCTTGAGTGCGGTTATGTCTCAGCGGACGAGCTTGCCACGCTCAAAGAGTGGCGCACATGTCCCGATACGTGGAGGAGATAGGCCATGACCGAGTATAAGAGCAAACAGGTGCGCATAAACAGGCCCGGCGAAGCCGTTTACGCCGTCCTCTCGCGCTTCGACAACTTCACCCCCATTGCCAAAGACAGGGTAGAGCAGTGGAGCGCCACCGAAGACCGGTGCAGCTTCAAGGCCCAGGGCTTCTCTGTCAGCCTTAAGATGGTCGAGCGCGAGCCTTTCAGTCTCATAAAGATAACAGGCGACGACATACCGTTTGAGTTCTTCTTCTGGATACAGCTCAAAGAGGTGGCCCCTGGCGACACCCGCATGTTGCTGACGCTTCGTGCCGAGCTTAACATGATGATGAAGATGATGGTGGGAGGCAAGCTGCAAAAGGCCCTCGACGACATTGCCGACAAGATTGCCGGAGCCTTCAACGGCACCCTGATGTAGGGCTGTTATCATATATGCTGCGGGCGGCAAGAGGCATGTGGCCTGTAAATGGCGGTGAGGGCCAAGGCCTCCTGCTCTGCCGGGAGCATGATATTGAAACTATTAAACGATAAAGCTATGTCACTTCTGACAAAGATGGTGTCGCGTGCCCTGTCGGGGCGTCTGCGGTCTATAGAACGATTCATGCGCCACCCCGTCGCGGTGCAGCACGAGCAGTTCACCCTGCTTGCCGGTACTCTTGCGCGCATACCGATAGGAGCCTCTTGCGGCATAGACCGTGTGTGCGACTATGAGGGTTTCGCCCGTTCTCTGCCCGTGCGCGACTATGACCGGCTGCGTCCTTTTGTCGACCGCATAAGGGCCGGCGAGGGCAACCTGCTGTGGGACAGTCCCGTGCGATGGTATGCCAAGTCGTCGGGCACCACCTCGGACAGAAGCAAGTACATACCCGTCACGGCCCGTTCTCTGCACCGTTGCCACTATCGCGGGGGCAAGGATGTGCTGGCGCTCTATCTGCGCAACAACCCCCGCTCGCGCATCTTCTCGGGCAAGACCATGACCCTCGGAGGCAGCCGCCGCCTTGAGACCGAAGACGGCGCCCCCACCGGCGACCTTTCGGCCATACTTATAAGCAACACCCCCTTCTATGCCGGCTTCAGCCGCACCCCCTCGGCCGACGTGGCTCTCATTCCCGATTTCGAGACCAAGGTTGAGGCTATCTGCCGCCGGTGCACCAGAGAGAGGGTCACCGCCTTTGCCGGGGTGCCGTCGTGGAACCTGGTGCTTCTCAACCGGGTGCTTGAATATTGCGGCAAAGACAACATTTTGCAGGTATGGCCCCACATGGAGCTTTTCATGCACGGGGGCGTCAGCTTCCTGCCATACAGAGATGTCTACCGGCGTCTCATACCCTCTGACGGCATGCACTACATGGAGACCTACAACGCCTCTGAGGGCTTCTTCGCCATGCAGGACGACCCTGCCGACGACTCCATGCTGCTAATGCTCGACTATGAGATATTCTATGAGTTTTTGCCCGTCACAGAGCTTGACCATCCCGAAAAGGCGGTGCCGCTTGAGGGTGTCGAGAAAGGGGTCAACTATGCCATGATAATAACCACCAGCGGGGGACTGTGGCGTTACATGATAGGCGACACTGTCACCTTCACTTCGCTTTGTCCCTACAAGATAAAGATAACGGGCCGCACCAAGCAATACATCAACGCATTCGGCGAAGAGCTTATGGTAGACAATGCCGAGCGGGCCATTCAATGTGCCGCCGCCGCTACCGGCAGCGACGTGGCCGAATATACGGCGGCCCCCGTCTTCATGGAGGCCGATACCAAGGGCTCGCACGAGTGGCTTGTAGAGTTCAAGCGCCCTCCCGCCGACATGGCCCTGTTTGCCGAAGAGCTTGACAGGGCCTTGCGCCGGCTCAACTCCGATTACGATGCCAAGCGAAGCGGCGACACCACGCTCTACCCTCCGCGTGTCGAGGCCCTGCCCGAGGGCACCTTCTATCGCTGGATGTCTTCGCGCGGCAAGCTGGGCGGACAGAACAAGATACCGCGACTCTCGCCCACGCGCGATTATGTCGAAGCGCTGCACAAGATTGTCGAACGATAAACCCACCCTATAATGTACATTGCAATATCAGGAAACATAGGAAGCGGCAAGACCTCGTTGGTGGAGATGCTGTCGGCAGAGCTGGGCTTCGAGCCTTTCTTCGAACGCATCGACAACCCTTACATCGACAGCTTCTATCAGGACATGGCCCGGTGGTCGTTCAATCTGCAAATGTCGTTCCTCTCGAAAAAGACCATGCAGGTCAAAGAGATAGTGTCGTCTTGCGGCAATATCATACAAGACCGCACCATCTTCGAGGAGGCCTATATCTTCGTGCGCAACCTCAACCGCATGGGCCTCATGTCGACGCAGGATTACGACCTCTACATGACCTTCTTCGACCTGCTGGCCTCCGATATACGCCGTCCCGACATAGTGGTCTATCTCAAAGCCTCCATACCCACGCTCATAAGCCAGATACGCCGCCGCGGACGCGAATATGAGATGGGCATACAGCCCGAATACTTAGAGGGCCTCAACTGCCTTTACGACGACTGGATTGAAAATTACGACGGACGGGTGGTGGTGATAGATGTCGACAAATATGACTTCGTGCTGAGCCGCCAACACTTCGAGATGGTGGTCGACAAAATTAAGGCGGCAATGGCCGAGGTGGGAAGATGACAGCCCGGAAGCACCTCTTGCGGAATGCCGGAAAAGGGCCGGGCGACTGTAACGGGCGTTACACTTTTGCCGACCTGGTATGAGCTGTGTAATCAAGTAAAAATAAGACTGTTATCGTTGGTTAGTTAAAGTTGTACATTAACTGAAAAGTGTGTTTGATATGCACTATTTTCCCCCTCTTGCAGTTTCAGCCTTGAAACAGGCCCCGAAACAGGGGAGAACGGTGTAATGTCCGTTACAAATAGTGCGGGTTGTTGTTGGTGGTGTAATGCGGTAATAATTAATGAATTGACCGCAGTCACTTAAAGCTGTGCATCAACTGAAAAGTGTGTCTGTATCATACAATAAATAAAGATGAATCTGCCGGTTGCTTTTATAGACTCCATAAAAGAGGTGTTGCCCGCCGGGGAGTGCGACTCCTTTTTTGAGGCATTGGGTCGCGAGTCCTCCTGCTCGGTGAGGCTCAATCCGTTCAAAGGGTGTGCCGCTCCGGATGGTGCCGCTCCTGTGGCGTGGTGTGACGAGGGCTTCATTCTCAAAGAGCGTCCGTCGTTCACGCTCGACCCCGCCTTTCATGCCGGCGGCTATTATGTTCAGGAGTCTGCCTCCATGTTTGTCGGCTACCTTGCACAAAAGGCCTTGGAGACGATGGATGCGCCCTCTCCGTGTGTGCTCGACCTGTGTGCCGCTCCGGGAGGCAAGAGCACTCATCTGTCGTCACTATTGGCCGACAGGGGCACGCTGGTGGCCAACGAGGTGGTCAGGGGCCGTGCCATGGTGCTTGCCGACAACATACGCAAGTGGGGCCTTGCCAACACCATAGTGACAAGCAGCGACCCGGCGGCCTTCGGTGCCATGGGCGGTGTGTTCGACATGATGCTTATAGACGCCCCCTGCTCGGGCGAGGGCATGTTCCGCAAAGAGCCTCAGGCACTTGAACAGTGGAGCCCCGACAACGTGGAGCTGTGCGCCCGTCGCGGACGCCGCATAGTGGCCGACGCGTGGGACGCCCTTGCCGAGGGAGGGGTGCTCATATACAGCACCTGCACCTATAACCGCCACGAGAACGAAGAGACCGTCGGGTGGATAGCCTCAACATTCGGCACAGAGCCTGTAAGTGTGGCTCTGCCTGCCGATAGCGGCATCATGGTCACCGAGGTCTCTGCCGGCGGCGCCTCTTACAGCTGTTACCGTTTCATGCCCCACCGCACCGACGGCGAGGGTCTCTTCGTGTGTCTCATGCGCAAATGTTCGGGCGGGGTGATGGTCTCGGGCTCGGGACACCGACGCTCGCCTCTTGCCCAATGCTCGAAAAAGGATGAGTCGCTGTTGCGGTCATACCTCAGAGAGGACGGGAGGTTCGAGCTCTTCTCGTTTAAAGATAGCTTCTATGGCTGCCTGTCGCACTCGCGTCCCCTCTTGAAGATGGCGGTGCAGCACCTTCAGATAATATACAGTCCTCTGCTTATGGGCGGCATAATACGCGACGAGTTTAAGCCGGCCCATCCTCTGGCGCTCTCTCCGTGGCTGCATGAGGGGCGTTATCCCTTCAGCGATCTCGACCTCGACGCGGCGCGCGATTACCTGCGGCGCAACACCTGCGACGCCTCCTCTTTTGCCGACGGGGTGTCGCTGGTACGCTTCGACGGCCTGCCCATAGGCTTTGCCAAACGCATAGGGGGCCGTGTCAACAATATGTATCCCAAAGAGTTAAGAGTGGTCAATCTTTAACGCGACAAAAGGGCCGTGCACACTAAAGGTTGCTTTACTCTATTTGACTATCAGCTCTATACGTTCGGTCGATGTCGCTTTTCTGAGCCACTCTTTGATGAAAGCGAGCTGGTCTTTTTTGAGGTGCGACACAGAGCCGGGAGCGTGGTTTATGTAACAGACTACCATTGTGTCCGATGGCGTCCCCTCGCTTGACATGAGGGGCACTCTGGCCAGGGCTATCTCCATAGACGAGGTGTCGAGGGTCGATACTATGTCGCGCAGTGGCTCTATGGGCAGCTGCTGCTGGGTCGAGCGCGCTATTATCCTCTCTAACTCGTCAATGCGGGCCTGACGGTCGGCCAGCATGTTGGTCGACATGGCGTAAAGCTTGTCTAACGAATGGCTCTGCACCGATGCCGAGTTGTCTTGCTGCAATATCGTAAGGCGGGTGTCGAAGCCGTTGGCGTCGAGTTGTCCCTGTAACGAAGCGATGGTCTGCCTGGTCAGAGGCTCGCCCATCATCACCACCTCAAGACGGCATGTGTCGGGGTCGTACACGGCATTGTAGCGCACCACTATGCTCTTCTCGAAGTTGAAGCTGTCGACAAAGCGTTTCATGTTGGCGTCGAATATCGACCTGCGGGCAATGTCGTAACCCAATATTACGCTCGGCACCACTATTGCCACCACCGTGGCCACCATCATGCGCCGTATGCGTCTCTCGCTTTTGGGGTCTACGCCGTGCACCTTGTCGTAGTTCATGGCGCGCACCACAACGAATGTCGACAACGATATGAACACGGCGTTGATGAGAAACAGATACAGCGCCCCGAAGAAGAATGCGAAATTGAGCGACGCCAGCCCGTAGCCCGCCGTGCACAACGGGGGCATGAGTGCCGTTGCTATGGCCACGCCCGGCACCACTGTCGACGAACGGTCTTTGCGCGACTGGGCCACTATGCCGGCCAGTCCGCCCGCCGTTGCTATCAGCACATCCCACACCGTGGGCGAGGTGCGTGCCAGAAGCTCGCCCTGGGCCGTCGACAGGGGTGAGAGAAAGAAATATACCGTCGACACCACAAGGCTCACCGCCACGGCGAACACGAAATTGCGAAACGACACCTTCAGTAGCTCGAAGTCGTTGATACCCAACGACAAGCCTATGCCCATGATGGGGCCCATGAGCGGAGATACCAGCATGGCGCCTATCACCACTGCCGCCGAGTTGACGTTAAGACCCACCGAGGCTATTATTATGGCGAAAATCAACACCCACAGGTTGGCGCCTCTGAACTCGACGCCCTTGCGTACGCCGTCAACCACCTCGGCCTGCTCTGCCTTGTCTTTGTGCAGGTCGAAGCGGTCTTTCAGAAAGGTGATTATCACGCCTAACGGCTCTATCTTTCCCATGACCTTTTGTTTTATGACTTCTGGGGCGGTGTCAAGCCGTGCGGACCCCGAAAGCCTGTTTTGTGTTAAATGAATCGTTGTTTGCAGATTGACGCGCCTCTTTGCCGTAATGGCCCGCATGGGGCAAAGCCCTGTCAGGGCCGGGGCCGCGCAAGGGGGCGTTATTCCTCTGCCTCCCGTCCCTCCTCCTCTTTGTCGGCTCTCTTGGGGTCGCATCCCTCTATCACTATCACGAACTCGCCCTTGGGGGGATGTGTGCCGAAGTGGTCGAGCAGCTGGGCGGCGGTGCCTCTTATTGTCTGGCCGAACTTCTTGGATATCTCGCGCGAGACCGATATGCGGGGGTTGTGCGGAAAGTGTTCTGCTATAGACTCTAACGTCTTTATTATGCGGTGTGGCGACTCGTACAGCACAATGGTGCGCTGCTCTTTGGCAAGTCGCATGAAGGCCGTCTGACGTCCCTTTTTCTGCGGCAGGAAGCCCTCGAAGCAGAAACGGTCGCACGGCAGGCCGCTGTCTATCAGTGCCGGCACGAATGCGGTGGCTCCGGGAAGGGTCTCGACCTCTATGCCGCAGGCGATGCACTGACGCACCAGCATGAAGCCGGGGTCTGATATGCCGGGGGTGCCCGCGTCAGATATCAGAGCCATGTCGCACCCCTGCTCTATGGTGCGGGCTATGCTTTCGGTGGCGGCGTGTTCGTTAAACTTATGGTATGACTTGAGGGGCTTTTTTATGTCGAGGTGTTTGAGCAGCACCGACGATGTGCGTGTGTCTTCGGCCAGTATCACATCTACCGAGCGCAACACCTCGACGGCGCGCATGGTTATGTCGCCGAGGTTGCCCACGGGGGTGGGCACTATGAACAGTTTGCCCATGGGGTTACATGAATTTGGCCGACAACACCTCTACCAGCATGTCTATGGCGGTGCTGTCGGGCTTTACAGGGTAATTGTCTTGTATCAGCAGTATGGCTAAGTCGAAATCGCCGGTTGCCTCAAGGGCGGTCATCATGTCTACGCACTTGTCGGTGTCGCCGCCGCACAGCTCGTCGGCCACGGCCTTGAAACGTTCGCGTCCGAGCCTTGCCGCAAGTGACTCTTCGTCTTCCATCATCTTGTCGAGACGGCTGGGCTGGGGTATGATAGGCTCGGCGTTGAGGGTCATCTCCTCTATGGTGTCGCGCTCCGGGGCCTGCTCCGGGGCTTCAGCCTCCGAGTTGCCGTGCTCATGCTCTATGACAGCGGGCTCTTCGGCACTCTTGGCCTCTTGTATCTTGTCGTGCTGCGGCTCGGTCTCTCGGCCGGCAGACTCGTCTTGCGGCTTTGGTGCGGTGTTGAAATAGGGGTTGCTGAAAACGGGCTGTTTGTGGAAGGCGCCGGGTGCAGAGGCCGCATTGTTGCGGGGCTCTATGTCTGACAGCACGGCAGGTACGTTTTTGGTGGGCAACGACTGCACCGCGTCATAGAGCTTGCGCAATGACGACAGCAGAAGGTCTTTGTCAAGACCGTATATCTCGTCGTCGACAACCGACGAGTCTATCTGCATACGTATCTTTTCAAGGTCATGAAAAAGGCGCTCTTTCATATCTGTTTAAAGACTTTAGGTGAAAAAATCGTGCTAAAGGTACGAAAAAACATTGCCAATTTGGCAATAATCAAAAAGTTTTTTTAACTTTGACTCGTCGGGCAACGTATGATGCTGACCCCTTTTAGGTGTCGTATGTGGCGCGCACACTTATTTACAAGCATAAAATTAATTTATTTGAAAACCCTCTTTTCCTAAGCATGCGAGCAAAAAAATTTATGTAAAACGGGACAGAGTAATTATTAACTTTCTATTATTTAATAAAAATGTTTCTCTCTAAAAAGGCAACGACAAAAGTCGGAGTGTTTTATGACGGCAATTTCCTTTTGCACACCTCTAATTATTACAATTACATCCATCCTCAGAAACGACGTCTGAGCATCGGAGGCATACACCGCTTCCTGCGCAATTATATCTCGTCGTTCGACCAGATAAACGAGTCGTTCTGCCAGATAGTCGAGGCTCACTATTTCCGGGGGCGTCTTAACGCCGCCGAGGCTTCGCAACGCGGCAACCAGCTCTATAACGACCGCGTGTTTGACGATATACTCATGTCGGAAGGCGTGCAGACGCACTATCTGCCCCTGCGCAACCTTTTCGGCCGCAAGGAAGAGCGCGGCGTAGACGTGTGGCTCTCGCTTGAGGCTTATGAGCTGTCTATAGTGCGCGACCTTGACATTGTGGTGCTTGTGGCCTCTGATACCGACTATGTGCCCCTGGTGCGCAAGCTCATCGGGCGCGGCGTGCGTGTGTTTCTCATGAGCTGGGAGTTTGAGTACACCAACGAGGACGGCAACAGGATAGTAACCCGCACTTCGCACGACCTTATCAACGTGGCAACCGTCACCCTGCCCATGCACAGCATAATAGAGGAGGCATTTGCCGCCAAAGATCCTGAGATAAACAGCATGTTCGTGTCTGAGGGACGCAACGTGCCAGCACCCACCAAGAAAGAACGAAGCGATATACTGTCGCTCAAGAACGGCTACGGCTTCATACGCTACCCCAACAACAACCTCTTCTTCCACTATCAGAACGTCATAGGCGACTTCACCGACCTTAAGGTGGGTGATACAGTGGAGTTTACCATAGACAAAAACTCTGAAGGCCAGGATATTGCCAAGTGCGTCATGAAGGTTGACAGTGCGGCGTCTGATCTCGACGAGTTTGACGGGTGGGATTCGGACACCATACTTAAAGACATCAACAAGAGATAGTTTGTCAGCAAGGGGTCGGCTTCGTCTGCATGTCGGCCCCTCCGCTCCCAAACACTATATTCGGG
>JAIECQ010000005.1 GCA_029068395.1 Rikenellaceae bacterium | reverse complement strand
TTTTTACATGACCACTCTTGCTTTCCCGATGCTTAGGAGTCTCGTGTTCTCGGAGATGTTTATCAGAGACAGCGTCACCACTGAAGACGGTACCGGCATAGTGCACATAGCCCCCACTTTCGGCGCCGACGACGACAGGGTGGCCAAGCAGGCCGGCATACCTCCGTTGGTCTTGGTCGACAAGGCGGGCAAGCAGGTGCCCATGGTCGACCGCACAGGCAAGTTCTATCTTCTGTCTGACCTTGACGACGAGTTTGTGCGCGCCAGTGTCGACACGGCTCTTTATAAGGAGTATGAGGGCCGCTATGTCAAGAACGCTTACGATGCCGCGCTCAAAGATGACGACGCCACGCTCGACATAGACCTGTGCGTGATGCTCAAGTCGTCAAACCGTGTGTTCAAGATAGAGAAACACACACACAACTATCCCCACTGCTGGCGTACCGACAAGCCCGTGCTCTATTATCCGCTCGACTCGTGGTTCATCAAGACCACAGCCCTGCGAGACAGGCTGTTGGAGCTTAACGAGACCATCAACTGGAAGCCTCAGTCCACCGGCTCGGGCCGTTTCGGCAAGTGGCTCGAAAACCTTGTCGACTGGAACCTGTCGCGCTCACGTTACTGGGGCACTCCGCTGCCTATATGGGCCACGGAAGATTACTCCGAGCTCAAATGTATCGGCTCTGTCGCCGAGCTTAAAGGCGAGATTGAGAAAGCGGTGGCTGCGGGTGTCATGTCGCAAAATCCGTTTGCGGACTTCAAAGAGGGCGACTTCTCTAAAGACAACTACGACAGATTCGACCTGCACCGTCCCTATGTCGACGACATTGTGCTGGTAAGCTCTAAGGGCGAGCCTATGAGACGCGAGAGCGACCTTATAGACGTGTGGTTCGACTCGGGAGCCATGCCCTACGCCCAGCAGCATTACCCCTTCGAGGTGAGCGGTGCCGGGTTCGGCAAGATGTTCCCCGCCGACTTCATAGCCGAGGGCGTAGACCAGACGCGCGGCTGGTTCTTCACGCTTCACGCCTTGGCCGTCATGCTGTTTGACTCGGTGGCATTCAAGAACATCATATCTAACGGCCTTGTGCTCGACAAGAACGGCAACAAGATGAGCAAGCGCCTGGGCAACGCCGTCGACCCCTTCGAGGTGATAAGCAAGTATGGTGCCGACGCCGTGCGCCTCTATATGATAAGCAACTCGCAGCCGTGGGACAACCTTAAGTTCGACATTGAGGGCGTGGACGAGATGCGCCGCAAGATGTTCGGCACGCTATACAACACATACGGCTTCTTTGCCCTCTATGCCAATATTGACGGCTTCACGGGCACCGAGCCTTGCGTACCCGTCGCCAAGAGGCCCGAGATAGACAGGTGGATACTGTCACTTCTGGGCACCCTTGTCGACAATGTCACACGCTCGCTTGAAGCCTACGATCCCACCCCTGCCGCACGCGCCATCATCGACTTTGTGGGCGAGAACCTATCTAACTGGTATGTGCGCCTCAACCGCAAACGCTTCTGGGGTGGACAGATGACCGAAGACAAGCTCGCGGCCTATCAGACGCTCTACACCTGTCTTGAAACGGTGAGCCGCCTTCTGGCTCCCTTTGCGCCCTTCATGGCCGAGCGCCTCTTCTGCGACCTCCACTCGTCAGAGGGCAAAGATTGCGGATCGGTGCACACGGCGTCGTTCCCAACGGTCGACAAGTCGCTCATAGACGCAGCCTTGGAAGAGCGCATGAGCATGGCCCAGCGCATATCGTCAATGGTGCTGGCGCTCAGACGCAAGGTGAGCATAAAGGTGCGTCAGCCGTTGAGCAAGATGATGATACCTATCATGGAGGCGGGCATGCAAGAGAAGATAGAGGCCGTGCGTCCGCTGATACTCTCTGAGGTCAACGTCAAAGAGATAGAGTACATAACAGACACGGCAGGCGTGCTCACCAAGCGCATCAAACCCAACTTCAAGGCGTTAGGTCCCAAGTTCGGCCCGCTCATGAAAGAGGTGGGGGCGGCAGTGGGACGCTTCTCGCAGGACGATATCGCCTCACTGGAGCGCGACGGCTTTTTCGTGCTCACGCTCGGAGGCAACGATTACCGTCTGGAGGCATGCGATTTTGAGATTACCTCAGAGGACATACCGGGCTGGTTAGTGGCCTCGGAGGGCAGGCTGACGGTGGCCCTCGATGTCACCGTAACCGAAGAGCTCAGGGCCGAGGGTATCGCGCGCGAGGCTGTCAACCGCATACAGAACATACGCAAGGAGTCGGGCTTTGAGGTCACCGACAAGATAAGGGTCGTGTTCGAGTCTAACGCCGACTTGGACGATGCAATCAAGGCCTATGCCTCATATATCGGTTCGCAGACGCTGGCCGTAGAGGTGGCGGTGGCCGCATCTGCCTTAGAGGGGGCCAAAGAGGTGACCATCAACGACGTGGATGTCAAGGTGGCGGTGACTAAGGTGTGATGTGACGGGCGCTCTCGGGTGGCTTTCTTGTTATTTCGCCTTCGAGTGGAGGTTTTTACCGGAAAAATAGTTATATTTACACAAATATAAAAAACGTTGTTTATGTCTGAGGAAAAAACAAGATATTCGGATGACGAGCTGGCCGAGTTCAAGGCCATAATACTCGAAAAGTTAGATAAGGCACGTGCCGATTACGATTTGTTGAGGGCCACCATCACGCACACGGCCAGCAACGGCACCGACGACACTTCGCCTACGTTCAAGATATTGGAGGAGGGGGCCGCAACCCTCTCTAAAGAGGAGTCGGGCAGGTTGGCGCAACGTCAGCTTAAGTTCATTCAGCATCTCGAAGCCGCCTTGGTGCGCATAGAAAACAAGACGTACGGCATCTGTCGCGAGACCGGCAAGCTGATATCTAAAGAGCGTCTCAAGATAGTACCCCACGCCACCCTCTCTATGGAGGCCAAAAACAGCGGCGTAAAGTAACCCCAATATCCCTGAGGGGCCGGAAAAACAGGTGGCCGGAAACAGGGGGTCGGGAAACAGGGAGCCGGGTAACAGGGGGCATTTGGCCGGGGCTGGCAGCAGGGATGCCGGAAAACAAGTGGCAG
>JAIECQ010000049.1 GCA_029068395.1 Rikenellaceae bacterium | reverse complement strand
GGGTCGGCCCGTTGCGGCTCGTGCCTCGCCGCCCTGCCGGAGCGGAAGACTTCCGGCACAAAGCCTGTGATTGCGGAGCGCTTTGACTGTTGCTTTTGCCAAGGCTTTGTAGCTTGTGGTTTAGCTTGGTGCCTGTAATGGCGGGGCGGCTGCTCGGGTTGCGCACCTAACGCCCCTTTGGCGTGAAGGAGCTACGGGCCGAGCCTGCGGGGGCAAGTCGTGAAAGTGACGCGCATAACCGCCGTGACTTAGTCACTGCCTACAATTGCGTGACGGGATTACGGGCCTCCGCGGGGGGAGGCGAGGCCCGTTGCGGGGGTCACGGACCCTTTCGATAGCCTGCCGGACCCCTCGCCGCCCTGCCGGTGCGGAAAGCCTGCCGGTACAAAGCTTGTGATTGCGGAGCGCTTTGACTGTTGCTTTTGCCAAGGCTTTGTAGCTTGCGGTTTAGCTTTGTACCTGTGCTGGCGAGGCGGCTGTACATGCGAGGCTTTGGGGCTTGTACTTTGGTTGATTTAGTCGGTTTGACTGGTTTGGTTGCGCACTTAACGCCACTTTAGCATGAAAGAGCCACGGGCCGAGCCTGCGGAGGCAAGTGTGAAAGTGACGCGCGGCGGGACGTGTTTTAGTCACTGTCTGTAATTACTTGGCGGGGTTACGGGCCTCCGCGGGGGAGGCTCGGCCCGTTGCGGCTCGTGCCTCGCCGCCCTGCCGGGCAAAAAGCCTGCCGGAACACAACCTGCCGGACTTCAAAGCCTGCCGGCACTGAAGCTGCTTTGAGGCTTGCGATTTGCTGGTTTCGGCTGCGCACCTAACGCCCCTTTGGCGTGGAGAAGCCACGGGCCGAGCCTGCGGGGGCAAAGTGTGAAAGTGACGCGCGGCGGGGCGTGTTTTAGTCACTGCCTACAATTGCGTGGCGGTGTTACGGGCCTCCGCGGGGGGAGGCGAGGCCCGTTGCGGCTCGTGCCTCGCCGCCCTGCCGGCAACAAAAGCCTGCCGGTCCCCTCGCCGCCCTGCCGGCACACAAAAGCCCTGCCGGCGCAAAAATTCCGCAGCAATCACTAACGGACCAACCCGTCAAACGAAACCATTACAACAACAAAAGCAAGGAGCGGCAATTACAAAACCGCCGCCCTGCCGAAAACGAAACCCGCCAAAACAAAACCTGTCGTGGCAGGTCACAAGAACAGACAAGTTTATTTCAATGCCGAGTAGAAGTGCCACAGCACCACAGCGGCGGCCACAGAGACATTGAGCGAATGTTTGGTGCCGCTCTGAGGTATCTCTATGGCAGCATCGCACATGGCCACCGCCTCATCGGCGACGCCATCTACCTCGTTGCCCACCACGAGGGCGTAACGTTGCGACGGCTCTACCTTGAAGTCGTCGAGCATGACGGCACAAGAGGTCTGCTCCACACATATCAGCCTATAGCCTTGTGCGCGCAGTTGGGCGAGGGCCTCGGTACAACTCTTGCAGTAGTGCCATTTGACGTTGAGCTCTGCGCCGAGAGCCGTTTTGTGAATCTCACGGTCAGGAGGTGTGGCCGTTATTCCGCAGAGCCAAAGGGCCTCTATGTTGAAGGCGTCGGCGGTACGGAAAAAGGCTCCCACGTTATGCAGACTGCGCACCGAGTCGACCACGAGCACCACGCCATTGCGTTTGCCGGCGGCATACTGTTCTACGCTTACACGGCCTAACTCTGAGGCGCTTTTCTTGGTGTCGGCCATCAGTAACACTCGCTTTCGTTGGGGAAGTCACCGCTCTTGACATCCTCGATATAACGCTTGAACGCGTTTGTCATGCGGCTGTGAAGGTCGTCATAACGACGCAGAAAGCGGGGAGAGAACTCGTCTGTTATGCCTAACATGTCATACGACACGAGCACCTGACCGTCAACACTGCCTCCGCCTATGCCTATCACCGGAATGGAGAGCTCGTCGGCTACTTTGCGTCCGAGTGTGGCGGGTATCTTTTCAAGCACTATGCCGAAGCATCCCGCCTTTTCGAGCAGACGGGCGTCAGACAGCAGCTTGTCGGCCTCTTCAGCCTCTTTGGCGCGCACGGCGTAAGTGCCGTATTTGTTTATAGACTGAGGGGTCAGGCCCAAGTGGCCCATGACGGGGATGCCCGCGCTCAATATGCGCTCTACCGACTCTATTATCTCGGCGCCGCCCTCTATTTTAACGGCGTCGGCCTCGGTCTCTTTCATTATGCGCACCGCTGAGTGGAGGGCGTTTTTAGAGTCGCCCTGATAAGTACCAAAAGGCAGGTCTACCACCACCAAGGCACGCTCTACACCGCGAGCCACAGCACGTCCGTGATATATCATATCATCAAGTGTCATGGGCACGGTGGTCTGGTAACCTGCCACTACATTGGCAGCCGAGTCGCCAACCAGAATAACGTCTATGCCCGCATTGTCGAGAATGCGCGCCATTGTATAATCGTAAGCGGTGAGCATCGAAATCTTTTCGCCGGCGAGTTTCATCTCTTTGAGCCGATAGGTCGTCACAGCACGAATCTTAGGTGTTACTGACATGATTTCCGTTTTTGTTAAACCATATTTTCGTTTTATTCAGCCGACAAAGTAACGATATAAAAAGTAAAAAAACAACACCCCCCACCATCTTCCGTCTCATAAGCCCAAGACCCGTTTTTTGACACTCCAACCCCCTGAAGAGGGCTACAGACCGGACAAACACGCACCTCATATTACGTCATACAGCGCCCGGGCAAAGCGGACCGGAGGCAGAGGCAGCCACAGGTCGGTTCCACTATTGAATAAAAATCCATACCTTTGCAAAAAAGAATTACCGTGATATATCCCGATGATATCGAGCAACGTATAGGTTTCGACCGCATACGCTCAATGACCGAGCAACGGCTGCACACCTCGGCGGCGCAGTCGTTGTTGGAAGCCGCGCAATTTTCTTGCTCGCAGGAAGATGTTGTCAGGCGCCTTAAGCTTGTCGCCGAGATGCGTGGCGTGCTTCTTGGCGGTGACGATTTCCCCACGTCGGGATACCTTGACACCACTCCGCTGCTCAAAAGGCTGTCTGTGGAGGGCACGCACCTTGACCTTGAAGAGATGGGCGACCTTAGAGTGGCCTTCACCACCATAGGCGAACTTGTCGGTTTCTTTGTCGGTGACGAGCGGGCGTCGCTCTACCCTCTTCTTGCGTCTCTTGCCTCAGAGGTGGTTCTGCCGTGCGATGTGCCCGCTAAGGTCGACCGCATAATAGACCGTTTCGGGCAGATGCGAGACAATGCCTCACCCGAGCTTGCCGCAGTGCGAGGACGTCTGCGTCAGGCCGAGGGTCAGGTGGGTCGCCGTCTGCGCGCCCTTATGGCACAGGCACAGAGCGCCGGCATTGTCGACGCCGACGCGACCATATCAATAAGAGACGGCCGGGCGGTGATACCGGTATCGGCGGCCAACAAACGCAAGATAAAGGGCTTCGTCCACGACGAGTCGTCCACCGGCAAAACAGCATATATAGAGCCTGTTGAGGTAGTTGAGCTTAACAACGAAATCAAAGAGCTGGAGCACGAAGAGCGGCGCGAGATACTGAAAGTGCTGGTACGCTTTGCCGACGAGTTGCGGCCCTTCATACCCGAGCTTGTGGCGGCAGACCTGTTTCTGTCGCAAGTAGACTTCATCAAGGCCAAGGCCGACGTGGCCATAGCCATGAATGCCGACATGCCCGTCATATCGTCTCAGCGTCAGATATATATCAAAGACGGACGCCACCCGCTATTGGAGCAGACGCTCGCACGCGAAGGCAAACAGATAGTGCCCCTCACCCTCAGGCTTGACAGCGACAAACACATACTCATAGTATCGGGACCCAATGCAGGAGGTAAGTCGGTGTGTCTCAAAAGCGTGGGGCTGTTTCAGTATATGTTGCAGTGCGGATGGCTGTTGCCCGTCAGTCCGTTGAGCGAGATGTCTCTCTTTGACGACATATTCATCGACATAGGCGACCAGCAGTCTATCGACAACGACCTCAGCACATACAGCTCGCACCTTGCCAACATGCGGGTGATGTTACGCTCGGCCACCGACCGCTCGCTTGTGCTCATCGACGAGTTCGGCACCGGCACCGAGCCGGTGATGGGCGGCGCCATTGCCGAGACCATACTCGAAAGGCTTGAAGCCCGCGGAGTGTTCGGGGTGATAACAACACATTACTCAAACATAAAGTTCTATGCCTCAAAGGCCCGTGGCGTTGTCAACGGGGCCATGAGCTTTGATGTGCGCAACATACGTCCGCTCTTCGGCCTTGAGATAGGCAAGCCGGGCAGCTCGTTCGCCTTCGAGATAGCGCGTAACACCGGACTGCCCGAAGATGTGGTGCGCGCGGCACAGGAGAAGGTGGGCAGCGAACATGTTGACATGGAGAGGCAGCTGCGAGAGATTGCCCGTGACAAGCGTTACTGGCAGAGCAAGCGCGAGCATATAAGGCTGGCACAGAAACGTGCCGACCGTCTGGTGGAAGACTACGAAGCCTCTGCCGGCGAGGTGCTGGCCGAGCGTAACAGACTCATTGCCGACGCCAAGGCCGAGGCCGCCCGCATAATGGCCGAAGCCAACAGGCTCATTGAAAACACCATACGCCAGATAAAAGAGGCTCAGGCCGAAAAGGAGCGAACCCGTGCCATAAGGGCCGACTTCGAGGCTGCGCGCGAGAGGATGGATGCTGCCGACGACAATGCCGATGCCGCCCGCATAGAGGCCAAGATGAAAAGGATGATAGAGGCCAAAGAGCGACGTCGCAAACGCAAGGAGGAGGCAGCTGGCAGCAAAGGCGCAGAGGTCAGGGAGAGCAAGCCTCGCGACATCACCGTGGGCGACAAGGTGCGCATGAAGGGTCAGCAGATTGCCGGCGAGGTCATGTCGTTAGAGGGCGGCAAGGCCACGGTGGCTTTCGGTCACCTCAGCACCATAGTCGAGTTGTCGCGCCTTGAACCCATCTCGGCATCAGAATATAAACGTCAGACCAAGGAGCTGGCTTCCGTCGGCTCGTTTGCGGCACCGGGCGGAGGCAACGGCAGCTATGACGTCTCGGAAAAGAGGCTCAACTTCTCACGTCAGATAGACCTGCGCGGTGCACGCGTAGACGAGGCGATATCGAGAGTGCAGGAGTATGCCGACGAGGCTTTCATGCTTGGCGTCGACCAGGTCAAGATATTGCACGGCAAGGGTACGGGCGCGCTCAAAGAGGAGATAAGGAAATATCTGTCGACACTGCATTACGTGCGTTCGGCGCATGACGAAGATGTCAGGTTTGGCGGCGCCGGCATCACGGTGGTGGAGTTTGACGTGTGACCGGGCTGTGGATGCACTTTGAGACGTCGGGCAAGGCCGCCGGCAACGTAACACTTAGAAATCATGACCGCAAAAGACTACACTTTAGAATACATGACGGCCACACTGGCGTCGGCCGATTACATCGCCTCTTGCTGCGACCCCGTGCGCATTGGCGGCTATTGCCGCGAGTGTCCCTCTTACGGGACCGTGTGGGTGTGTCCTCCTCTGTGTTTCGATGCCCGCAAACGCGCTGCCTGTTATGAGCGCATAATGCTTGTGGGCACCAAGATAACGCCCTGCCGTCCTATGTCTTTTGCCGAGGGCGAGGACTTCGTTGCCGCCGAACGTCTTGCCATAGAACGGCGTCTGCTGACACTGGAGGGCAGGTGCAAAGGCTGGGCGCTGGCATTCTCGGGCAGGTGTCTGCACTGTGCCGAGGCGTGCACACGGCATACGGGAGGAGTGTGCCGCCATCCCGAGATGGTGCGTCCGTCGCTGGAGGCATGCGGCTTCGACATCGAAAAGACGGCGCGCGAGATTTTCGGCGTCACACTCAAATGGAGCAAAGACAACATGATGCCCGACTATCTGTTTATGGTGAGCGGCATTTTCTTTAACGGAGACGACATTGTATGGTAAAGGCGGTTTTCAACTGGAGCGGAGGCAAAGATTCGGCCCTGGCCCTGTGGCGGGCACAATGTTCGGGTGACTATGACATTGTGGCCTTGCTCACCACTGTCAACCGCGACACCCGACGTTCTACCATGCACAGCATACCCATGCCGCTGCTTGAACGTCAGGCCATGTGCATAGGCTTGCCACTCTATGCGGTCGACCTTACACCCAAGGGCGGCATGTCTGACTACGGACAGGCAATGGAGGATGCGGTCGCCCACTTCAAGTCGCTGGGGGTCACTCACTTCATATTCGGCGACATATTCCTGCACGACGTGCGTTCATATCGCATATCTCATCTTGCGCCCTACGGCATATCGGTGGTGGAGCCTCTGTGGGACATGTCGTCGTCTCAGGTTATGGATGAGTTTCTCGGCTCGGCACTTGAAACCGTCGTTGTCACCACCAATGCCGACGTGCTTGGCAGTGAATGGATAGGTCGCCATATAGACCGTGCGTTTGTCGACTCGCTGCCACACGGTGTCGACCCCTGCGGCGAGAATGGCGAATACCACACCTTCTGTTACGACGGTCCCATATTCCGCACCCCTGTGTCGTTCACCCTCGGCGTACCCTTCATTGAGAGCTTTCCTGTGCGCCACGACGACGGCACAGAGCACCGTTACAGCTATTGGTTTGCAGGACTCGACGCATAAACGCCCTTGCGGGATTGACTTGCCGGCGGGGGAACCAGCTGACTGCGGGAAAGGAATATCGATTGCCGGAAAAACTTGGCGCGGGAAAGGAATATTGAGTTCCTTGCCGGCGGGGAAACCGACTACGGGGAAGGAATATCGATTGCCGGGAACGTTCTGAAATTCAAAGCATTGTTTTGCGCAAAGGTTCCTATAGGCGAATAAAAAAGAGGGGCGACAATAACCGTCCCTCTCATATATGCTATTACGCATGGGTCACATAGCCTCCAAAAGCCCGTTCACGAATGGCTGCAACACCTTGGTACCGCACTTGACTCCCGGCTGATAGGGGTTTTGGTTATACTGTTCGTCGATAGTTTTCGTCATCTGTCTTAACGCCTCTATATGTTTGCGGGTCAGTTCTATATCGTCGGCACAAGCCTCGGTATTGTCGCCTCTCGACAGTGTCGCAAGCTTTATGACGGCCTGCCCCTGACGCGCGAGCACCCTGAACTGAAGCAGCCACGGCGTCAGCTCCTTTACAAGGGTTTCGTTATCATTGCTGCCAAGCAATATGTCGGCGGCAGACTCCATTCGCTCGAACTCTTCTTTCATGGCAGACAGCTCCGCAGTGCAATCTTCGTTTTTGCGATACTTTTCAAGGCAGCGTTCGGCAACCTCGGCGATGTTTGTCGACTCCTCTCTGCGATATTTGTGGCCCGTCTGTCCCATGTCAGAGTTGTGCATGGCAAATATACGCAACGCCTCATGTTCGCAGGGCATCAGCGCACGCAGCGCCTCATCCCATGCCGCGTGGCTGTCGAACAGGGCGGGGTTCCAGCAATACTTGCCCACGCCGTAGGCAGCTATCTTCGAGGCTTCGGCATGCTCCATGGGGTTGGTCACAAAACCAGACATCATGTCGGCAGACTCTTGCGTGAGTCCGTAGACACGTCCCATCAGCATGTGGTCGCGCACATAGTCAGACACCGGGAAGTTCCACCATATATAAGCCGGCCGGCCAGTCTGTCCTTTTATCCACTCCAGCCCCTCGGCGGTGATGTCTGACACCACACGGTCACCTGTCCACATTATCTTTACAGACGGATTGAGGAGTCGGCCGATAGTGGTGAGGTAGCCCTTTTCGGGATTGACCCAGCTGCGGTTATACTCTGTGGGGCACATTATAAGCTGGCTAACGTCGCCCTTGACCCTGACGAAACGTTTGTCTATGTTGTTGAGCAGCTCGGCCTGACGCACGGGGTTGGTGCCGTCGCCCGATATGTCGTCGAAGAATACGGCAAACGAGCGCACACCCAAATCGTACATGCTCTCAAACTTGCCTATCAGCGAGTCGAGGTCTGACTCGGTCCATTTTATATCCTTGCCCGGATGGATAGCCCACACAAAGTCAACACCGTTGCTGCGCGCTCTGCTTACCAGCTCGCCGATCTGGGCGGCCTCCCTTTCGGGATAAGGCTCGCGCCAGTGGGGACTGCTGTGGTACGGGTCGTCTTTAGGCCCGTAGATGTATGTATTGAGGCGGCACGTACGGTAAAAGTCGAGCTGGCTCATGCGGGCTTCATGGCTCCAGGGAGTGCCGTAAAAGCCCTCGACCACCCCTCTGAATGATATTGCGGGATAGTCGGCATGCTCTGTAAGCATGTTGTCGTTTATATGGTCAATGTGGCGGGCAAGCTCGTCGACACCGTAAAGAGTGCCGCGCTCATTATTGCCTGCCACCACTATGGTGCCTTTGCCCACATTGATGTAGAAACCGTCGGGCTGTGATGGTATGCGTCGTTTGTAGCGTGCCACCGAACGGTCGCCTCTCTCGCCTATATATACGGTTATGTCGCCATCGAACGTTGTCGTGTCGAGCAACGCCCTCAGGTTGGCTACAGCATGCGGATTGGCCTGGTCGCCACCTATTATCGAATAGGTGCCTACTTTATCGCGGGCCTCTGTCGTAGTTGTCAAGACCAGCAAAAACAGTGTTGAGATTAATTGCTTCATATATGTATGGTCGCGTTTAAGTTTGTCTGCATAATGAGACGGAGCAAGATCGACTCTATCCCGTTAGCAGATGACAAATATAGCGATTAGATATCCCATATCAAAACCAAGACTGCCGTTTCGGTTTGTGTTCACTGCGGTGATGTTTTGCTGACACTGCCGTTATGTTGCTGGCACTGCCTCCGGCGGCCCTTCCGGGGGAGGGGTCACAGACCCCGTTTTGATATGTTTGAGGAACAACTAAGCGGATAAGTACGAAAGATAGGAGTAAAGGTGTTCGACTCGGGTCTCACACCTTTACTCCTATCTTTCGTTTTTGGCCCCTGGGCTGAGTGCCTGAAAGAATCTCAACATGGGCAGGACTCTCGGTGGAAAGGGTGCGGGAGCAAAGCAGAAACATAACAGCAGGGCGGCAACCATAAGCAGCACAGCCGCAACCACCGGCACAGCGGAGAGCGACCCGGGGCCTGCGGAGGGCACAGCATGAAAATGACGAGCATCACTGCCGTGACTTAGTCACCGCCATACATATTATGCACCGATATGCGGCCCTCCGTGGGCGGAGGCTCCGGGCCGCTCGGGCTTCGTTCCTCAGCCCGGATATAAGGAATTTTGGCTTACTTCGTTATGCTGGGAATAAGGAATTTGTGTGCGGTTTCGTTACACTCAGACCGCGGGGGTTGCTTTAATTGATTAGTTATTTACTGCTGTTTTCATTCCTTGTGCTCTCATTTTTTTACTTTCATCCCCTTGGTGGTTGTGGGCCGACCGCAGGTCGGCCTCATCGTCGTGGAGGTCGATGGCGTGCTGATGGTCTTGCGTGGTGAGTGACAAAGACGTGCGGCACCTTGGGTTGGCCGGTACGTGCCTTTAGCGTGGAGGAGCCACGGGCCGAGCCTGCGGGGGCAAGGCGTGAAAGTTACGCGCTTCACCGCCGTGACTTAGTCACTGCCTGTAATTACGTGGCGGGATTACGGGCCTCCGCGGGGGGAGGCGAGGCCCGTTGCGGCTCGTGCCTCGCCGCCCTGCCGGGGCGAAAGCCTGCCGGGGCGGAAGCCTACCTGCGCAAAAACTGCCTGCGCAAAAAAACTGTGCCCAAAGCCCCCGCAAAAGGCATCTCGGTTAAATGAAAGTATGCGGTTTCGTTTCACTCAGACCGCCCTGTCGGAGCGGGATGGGCCGGCGCGGGCGCCGGCCGCACGGGGTGAGTGTAGAGGGGGGATGAAATTCGGCCGTGAGGTGTAAGGTAGGCGGGCGGTGGTTGGGATGGCGCTTTGGCTGTAGCTTTTGTCAAGGTTTTGTAGCTTGTAGTTTGGCTTTGTGCCTGTGT
>JAIECQ010000048.1 GCA_029068395.1 Rikenellaceae bacterium | reverse complement strand
CAAAAACAAAGCACTATCGCATTTATTTTGTCGTCTTTGCCTTTGATTGTCCTGTCGCGCTTACGCAAGCCCTCGGGGAAGAATCAAAGAAATCAAAGAACCAAAGAATTAATCATTGGCGGACACAACGCACGCTAAGCCCGTCCCGCTTACTGCTGTACCTCACGTTCAAACCACTACTGGTGAAGTACAGGCTGTACGCGAGGTCAGTACTAGAAGCGTACGTAACTGACGACCAATAGCCTCCGCCCACACCCGCGTCGTACAACGTACCGGACGAATCGCTGTTGCGCCAACCGACAGCGGGAAACTCCACGGAATTAGAGCCGGAGGTGAACTTGATATATCCATAATCGGATGAACTCCATCCTCCGCCGCGACTGACGGTACTGCTGTTTCTGAGAGACTGAAACTCTGCATCGGTAGGCAGGCGGTAACCATCGGGGCAAGGGTGGGTATTCCAATCAGCGGGGTAAGTCGACGTGTTCCATGACCCGCTGGGGGTAGCACCTGATGCCGATAACCCCGTGGTGTACCACGCCACATTGATACCCCACTGATAGAATCTGCCGTGAGAGTCGGCGCGTGTACCGCTGCACTCAGAAGGTAGCTTGGTGGCAAAGGTAGCGCCGCCAGAGGCCTGTTTGGGGTTTGCAAGGTTATGGGTCGTCCACTTAAGATCCCCCATCTCTACCTCGTCGTCAGCCGTCTGGAAACCCTTGATACAACGCACGCTACCACCGACCAGTGTATTCGTGCCAACGTTTACGGTCAAACTATTACTATCGAAGTCCAGTATCTGTGCGTCGCCATTCCTTATCTCGACTGACGTCCAATAACGCCCGCTCGTACCCGCGTCGGACAACGAACCATTTATGTTGCGGTAACCGACAGCGGGAAACTCTAATTTCTTAGAAGAGTCTGTCTTTAACGTTAGGGTAATATACCCGTAATTAGAAGATGACCAACGACCATTATATGAGACGATGCAATTATCTATCAGACTCTGGAACTCTGTATTGGTAGGCAGATGGTAACCGTCAGGACAAGGCTGGGTATTCCAATTGCGGGGAGAAGAGGTGCTCCACGAGCCGTTGGGGGTAGCACCTGAAGCTGACTCACCCGTGGTATTCCACGCCACGTTTATGCCCCACTGGTAGAACTTACCGTGAGACTCTGAGCGTGTGCCGCTGCACTGTGAGGGCAGTTTGGTTGCAAAGGTAGCCCCTCCTGATGCTTGCTTGGGGTTGGCAAGGTTGACTTGCATCCATTCGGTACCGCCCATGTCAATAGGTTCACTGATGTCGGGTATTACCTCGCTCTTGACACAACGCACACTATAGCCGTACTGCGACCTGCTACCATTGATAATGAATAACTTACTGCTACTGAAGTACAGGTAGTACGCGCCGTTAGAACCGTACTCGGCTGACGTCCAATAGTTTCCGGTCGTACCCGTATCGACCAACGTACCGGACGAGTAGTTGCGGGAACCGACAGCGGGAAATTCTAATTTCTTAGATGAGTCTGTCTTTAATGTAAATGTAATATATCCGTAATCAGAAGAAGACCACTCTCCACCGTCCGTGCGTGTGCAATTATCTATCAGATTCTGAAACTCTGTATTGGTAGGCAGACGGTAACCGTCAGGACAAGGCTGAGTGCTCCAATCAGCAGGGTTAGTCGACGTGTTCCATGATCCGCTGGGGGTGGCACCTGATGCAGCCGACCCCGTGGTGTTCCAGGCCACGTTCACACCCCACTGGTAGAACTTGCCGTGTGACTCTGCACGTGTGCCGCTAAGCTGTGAGGGCAGTTTGGTTGCGAAAGTGGCACCGCCAGAGGCCTGCTTGGGGTTGGCAAGGTTCACCTGCATCCATTCGAGGTCGCCCATGGTAACGGTCTGGGTGGGGTCGATGTCAGGAACAATTTCACCCTTGACACAACGCACGCTGAGACCGACCCACTTCTTGGGATGGGCCAAAAGCAAACTACTGCCGCTACCTAAGTACATTACATACGCGTTGCTAAAATTGTATCCAACTGACGACCAGTAGTTGCCACACGTACCCGCATTGCTCAACGAACCATTCGTGTCGCGGGTACCGACAGCGGGAAACTCCAACTTCTTAGAAGTATTGGTTTTGAGAGTCAAGGTAATATATCCATAATCGGTTGCAGACCATTCACCGCCGTTTGTGCGTGTGCAATTATCTATCAGATTCTGAAACTCAGTGTCTGTCGGCAGACGGTAACCGTCAGGGCAAGGGTGTGTATTCCAATCTGAGGGGTAAGATGTCGATGTCTGCCATGACCCGCTGGGAGTGCTGCCATCCAAGGCGCCCGTGGTGCTCCACGCCACATTGATACCCCACTGGTAGAACTTGCCGTGTGACTCTGCGCGTGTGCCGCTAAGCTGTGAGGGCAGTTTGGTTGCGAATGTCGCTCCGCCTGCTGCCTGCTTGGGGTTGGCGAGGTTGACCTGCGTCCACTCGGTGCCACCTATGGTAACGGTCTGGGTGGGGTCGATGTCGGGAACAGACTCTTTGACACAACGCACGCTAAGCCCGTACTGCCTACCGCTGCTGCCCACGTTCAAACTACCGCTACCGAAGTACAGGTGGTACGCGTTGTAAGAACTGTACGCAACTGACGACCAATAGTTGCCGTCCGCACCCACGCTACTGAGCAACGTCCCGGACGAAACGCCGCTGCGGCCACCGACAGCGGGAAACTCCAACTTCTTAGAAGTATCTGTTTTTAACGTCAATGTAATATATCCGTAATCTGTTGCAGACCATCCACCGCCGTCTGTGCGTGTGCAATTATCTATCAGATTCTGAAACTCCGCGTTGGTAGGCAGACGGTAACCGTCAGGGCAAGGCTGGGTATTCCAGTCAGCTGGATAAGTCGAGGTGTTCCACGACCCGCTGGGGGTGGCACCGGAAGCCGATGACCCCGTGGTATTCCACGCCACATTGATGCCCCACTGGTAGAACTTGCCGTGAGACTCTGCACGCACGCCGCTAAGTTGTGAGGGCAGTTTGGTTGCAAAGGTAGCTCCGCCGTCAGCCTGCTTGGGGTTGGCAAGATTCACCTGCATCCATTCAATACCATCTACCATTTCCACCGGTTCGCCAAAATCGGGTTTCGCCTCGTCTTTGACACAACGCGCGCTAAAACCACCTCGCTTATTGTTGTTGTCACTCACGGCCAAGCTACTGTTACTGAAGTA
>JAIECQ010000047.1:16119-21656 GCA_029068395.1 Rikenellaceae bacterium | reverse complement strand
ATCCCATAAATGTGTGAGACGTATGTCGAAACACATTTATGGGATAGCTGTACTTATCCGCTTAGTTTGCCCTCAAAAATATCAAAACGGGGTCCGTGACCCCTCCCCCGGAAGGGCCGCCGGAGGCAGTGCCAGCAAACCATTAACGGCAGTGACCGCAAGGCATTATCCGCAGTTCCGGCAATGGCATTACCGGAACTGCCGGCAAAACAAAAGGCCGAACCATGGAGGTTCGGCCTTGTAATATTAAGTGATGGGGGGTTATTTTTTAGCCCACCAAAGCTTGGTCGAGTAAGTGTCGCCGCCAGAACCGAGGTCGGGCAGACCGACAGCCTTGAGGTTGGCACCGTTCTTGGTGTACTCGCCTGAGGGATACTTCATGCGGGCAACTATCTCGGTGATGCTCTCGTCGATGGGCTGGAACTTGTAAGACTCGGTGGTGCCGTTGGCATATGTAACGTTGGCGGTCACCTCGCCGGGAAGCACCAGCATCTTGGGATAACCGGTGCGGCGATATTCGCTCCATGCCTCCATTGAGTTGTGAGCGAAGTTATGAATGTACTTCTGCGTCACGCACAACTCTTTCTTGCCTTCGTCGTCGGCTGCGTTGAATAGGTTGGTCACAAAGGCGACATATCCGTTGTCGGCTGCGCCCCACTCCTCGAGCGATGCTTTTACGCCCGCCTCGAAGTCATTCACATCGCCGGTAACTTCGGCTTTGAGCAACAACGAGTTGGCACAGTCTGTCATCGTCATCCAAAATTCCATCTCAGAGACCTTGCAGTTGTTGGTGTACATGCTGATGGTCTTGGTGCGATACTCTTCCCAATAGGCGTTTCTGATGTTGCTGGGCAGACCGTAAGGCAGACCCAGGAGGTTTGCGTTGTGGTCACCGACCATGGCAGCCAAACGGGGGTCAAGCTGTCCGGCCATTGGTGAGGTGTAACCCGGCTTGGGGTTGGCGCCACCTTTCATATATTCGGCCAAGGCGTAAGACATGGTAAAGTCGTTGCGTTTGTTAACGAAATACATGTAATAGATGGGTGAATAACCGGGGTTGGCGCTTATGAAGTTCAAGTTGGCATTGCCGGCATTGGTTTCTATAATACCTCTTGCTATGGCAGCCTGAGCCTTGGCTTTCCAGTTAGGATCGACATTGCTGGTGCGCACTGCAAGGCGAAGCAACATGGTGTTGGCGAAACGATACCAGTTTTCGGGTTTGCCGCCCAACATAACGTCGCATGAACCGGTGCCGGTCGAGGGGCTTGTCCAGCCTTTGCCGCCACGGTCGATAACACCCTTGAGAAGATCAGATGCCTTGGTGAGGTCTTTCTCCAGGGCCTCGAAAACCTCTTTCTGAGTGTTGTATTTGGGGGTAACGACACCCTGACCCTCAACGCTGTTGTAATGGTAAGACTCCGTGTAAGGTATGCCGCCGAAGGTCTCGGCAAGCAACTGCAGGCCGTAAGCCTTCATTATCATGGCAGAGGCCACCTGAAGGTCAACATCGCCATACTGAGCCATGGTGGGGTCGGTGGTGCAAATGTCTATGATAGACTGAGCGTCGTTGAGCGTCAGATAGACATTTTCGAAAACGGAGTTGTCCGAGGCGATACGGAAGCCGTACAACGACTCGTTGTCAAGCTCGCTCTGCGCCCAGTGCTGCGACGCCACGCCGTTGATACGCACCGAGGTGAACGCACCGTAAAGGTTGTACATGAATCTGTATTGCGCCCTCGTCAACAAAAACGGCGTGGGCACCGAGGTGGGCCTGTTGGGGTCTTCGTTGATTTCGGTCAGATTTTTCTGGCAAGAGACCGCCGTGATGACCGCAAACAACCCTATGGCCGCTTTCTTTAATATATTTTTCATATCTGTTACCGTTTGAAAATTAGAAATTGAAACTCAAACCGACGCCGAATGTTCTGGTCGAGGGTATGTAACCGCCCTCGAGACCCTGAATATTAGAGCCTGACGCTTGCAGATACTCGGGATCGAAGTGTTTGTTGTCATTCATGAAAGTGGCCAAGTTACGACCGAAGAACGACAGACGGATGTCTTTGATCGGACCGGTCCACTTGCGCGGGAAGGTGTAACCGAAACGTATCTCGCGCAACTTGATATAGTCGGTCTTGTACACGTTCTGGGCATCGACGCCTTTGGCGAAATAATAACCGTAATTCTTAGCGCTCAAAGAGGTGGTGTTCTTGACGGGGGTATCGCTCGGGTTACCTTTGGCATCGGTGTAATTTATCACCGTTTTGCCGTTGGCGTCTTTGGATACGGTGCCGTAAACACCGTCGAGAACGATACCGTGATCGCGGATGTTACCCCACTTGCCGTCCACGTAAGTCATCTGGGCAGACTCTTTCAAGATACCCGAGTACATACCGTAAGCGTTAGATATCCAATACATGTGGCCGCCCAGCTGCATGTCGAACAGGATGCTGAGGTCGAAACCCTTGTAAGAGAACGAAGAACTGAGACCCGCAGTGAACTTGGGCGCAGCGTTGCCTATGTTGGTGATCTCCGAGGCACGGTAAACACCGCCTGTGGAAACGATACGGTTGCCGTAATCGTCGGTGATGTAATCGGTACCGTATATCATGGGATACGCGCTGCCCACATAGGCACCCGACTCGACAGAGAATCCGTTGGTCGACAGACGGAGATAGTCGATACCGTCGGCAAGCTCCACGACGCGGTTCTTAAGAGTGGCCATGTTGAAGGTAAGATCCCACTTGAAGCCGCTCTTGGTCGAAACGGGGGTACCGCTCACGGTAAGCTCCCAGCCCTTGTTGGTCATAAGACCCGCATTGGAATAGATGCTGGTGTAACCTGTGCCGGCAGATACCGAAAGGGGTATGATCTGGTCGCGGGTCCGTTTGTCGAAGTAAGCCAAATCGAAGCTCAGGCGACGGTTGAAGAAGCTGGCCTCCAAGCCCACCTCCCAAGAGTCGGTACGCTCGGGTTTGAGGTAAGGGTTTTGCAACGACGAGGGGTTACCGTACATGGGGTTGCCGTTAAAGTTGTTTGAAGACGAGTAATAACGGTCTATAGAGTAAGTGCTCGCGTCGTTACCCACCTGAGCCCAACCGCCGCGAACTTTGGCGAAGCTCAGCCAGTGAAGATCTTTCAGGCCGGGAAGCTGAGAGAGTATGACGCTGAGGTTGAACGAGGGATAGAAGTAAGAGCGGTTGTTTGCCGGCAGGGTGCTCGACCAGTCGTTACGACCGGTGATATCGAGATATATCATCTGGTTGTAATCCAACGTTGCCTGAGCGAAGATAGAGTTGATGCGCTTGTGCGACTTATTGTCATAAACGCCGGCAAGCTGCGTCGAGTTGGCAAGGTTATAGATGCCCGGCACAACAAGTCCGCCTTTGGTTATACCGCCGGTGTAGCTGTATTTACGGTCGTTGCTTGAAGTACCTGCCATGATAGAGAAACCTATCTTGTCTTTGGCGTAACGGTCGGCATAGTTGGCGAACACGTCGAAGTTGGTCTCGACATAGAAACGCTCAACCAGATAGTATTCAGACTGACTTTGAGAACCGACAGCGGTGATCTCCTCTATCTTGAAGCGAAACATATCCATACCGGCACGACCCGTTATGGACAGTTTGTCGTCTAAGAACTTAAGTTTGACGCCTGCGTTGCCATAAACACGGTCGCGGCGGTCTCTCTGTGCGTTCTCGTTAACCATCCAATAGGGGTTGTCGGCATATTTGGGAGTCGCATCGTTCCATGCGGTACGGTTCCAGGTACGCTGCGTACCGTCGGGATTCTTGTAAGCAGACAACTCGTTATAGTCGAGCTGGGTCTGAGTCCACTGCCACATGTTGCGGGCGGGGTTCTTTGAGCCGTAACCGGTCTGGGGACGTGCCTTGCCCTTGTTTTCGACATAGTTTACCGCAAGCCAAGAGCTCAGGTGCTTGTTGATGTCGGCCGTGCCGTTGAAAGATACGGTGTGACGCAACAGGCGGCTGTTGGGGGTGATACCAGTCTGCGAAAGGTTGGTGTAAGAGAGACGATAGGTGTAACCTGCATCAGAACCTGAGATCTGTATGTTGTTGGTGGTACCCACGCCGTTCTGGAAGAAGTCGTGATAGTCGTGTTCGGGATATACCCACGATTTGGGTTTGAGATAGTTTTCGGTATCCCACTCGTCGAACGAGTTCCATGCCAGATACTTGAGGTTCTCGTCATAGGCGGGACCCCAGCTCTCGTCGGCCGAGTAGTTGATTATCTTATACTTATTACCGCCTATGGTAACCTCAGAGAATGCCTTGGCGGGATCCTGAGCCGAACCGCCACCATAGAGCTTCTGGGCCTCGGGCATGATGCCCGGGGTGTCGATGGTAACCTGTGAGTTGACAGAGACACCGAAGTGTTTGCTGCCTGTCTTCTTGGCCTTCTTGGTGGTTATCAACACCACGCCGTTGGCACCGCGCGAACCGTAAATAGCCGTTGCACCCGCACCTTTGAGCACAGAGATGCTCTCGATGTCGTCGGGGTTGAGGTCGCCCGCGCCGCCGCCGACGTCATAACCGCCGCCCGCACCGGAGGCACCTGACGAATAGTCTGACGTGCCGATGGGCACACCGTCCACCACGAAGAGGGGCTGGTTATTGCCGGTCACCGAGGTGTTACCGCGTATGTTGATGCGGGCACCACCGCCGAGCTGACCAGAGGCCTGAGTGATCTGCACACCTGAAACACGGCCTGAGAGGGCACCCACCACGTTAGAGGTGCGGGCCTTGGTCATTTCGTCGCCGTCGACTTCGGATACGGCATAACCGAGAGCTTTTTTCTCACGGCTCACACCCAAACCGGTGATGACAACCTCAGAGATGCTGAGGGCATCCTCGGTGAGGGCCACCCTCACGGTTGAACTTGTAGCGGGAACATTGACCGTCTGGGTCTTGTATCCCAAGTAAGAGACCTCAAGCACCGCAGCGCCTGCAACATCGGTGATAGAGAACTTGCCGTCGGCACCGGTAACGTCGCCGCGGCTGGTTCCGTTCAAGATGACAGTCGCCCCGATGATCGGAGAGTTGGTTGTGGCATCAACCACAGTGCCGGACAAATTTCTCGTCTGCGCGAATACGGCTTGCGCGCATAACGAGAAAGCCAGCACTAACATCAAAGTAAAATTTTTCATGTACTGCCTTTTTTATGTGAATAATTGGGTTATTTCGTTTTTACATATTCGGGATAGTCGCCGCCAGAGGTTGTCTAACAGGCAGACTCTCAGCCCTACGTCGTTTGTAATAATGTAACGGAGATATGCCAGAACAGACCTCCGACAACGTTAAAATTCAAACAACTCATAAAAGGCACCCCTTTATAGTCGCATATTACCTATTTTTTCAATAACATCCAAATTATTTGCCGTCATTTACAAAAACTGCACAAAACAGGTCGTAAGCATTCACGCAGACAAACCACCTCTTATTGCAACCAAAGAGAATACCGGCATTTCATTTTGTTGGCTTTAACACAAATTTGCTTAATAAAATTAAATATGTTTTTTC
>JAIECQ010000047.1:0-16109 GCA_029068395.1 Rikenellaceae bacterium | reverse complement strand
ACCCGACATTTAAAAGGTCTTGAAAATTCAATTTTAACGTAAAGTGGCGATTAATCTGAAGAGTCACGAATTGAGATTACATATATTCGTCAAAGAACAACGTTTTATAATTATCGTTTACCTATTATGCGAAAAGCGATTAGATACAGACAAAAGATGTTAAAATCTAAACAATAATCGTTTTAAAACCCTTTAAAGGCGGTTGCATGCCATCGGCTCCGTAGCTTTCAGATTGAGTGCGGTGGGCGTGAGGTGGGCGGTGCGGGGTGTGCGGTACGGGCGCATAAAAAACGAGAGAGTTACGGGTTTACTTGTAACTCTCTCATTCTGAACGTGGGCCCAACAGGGCTTGAACCTGTGACCCCCTGATTATGAGTCGTAAGCAGGGCCATTCAACTTATTAGAGTATAATTTAGAATTATCCACAACTTTCTGACAATCACCGCCAAATATAATATTTTCATTTCACATTGCTTTTGTTTATTTTTGCATAATCGTCAAAGTTGTGTGCAAATTGTGTGCACACTTTTTACGTGCACACACAACCGCAAAAGATTATGTTTAGTTACTCTAAAGACGGAATAACGGTTGCCGCAATACTTGATACCAGGCGGGTTTCAAAAAGCGGTGAGTTTCCGGTAAAAATACGCGTCACCTATCAACGGAGGCGCCGATATTACCCGACGGGGCAAAAGTTGTGTGCACAAATTTGGGAAAATTTGGCTGTTTCAAAGAGTCAAATTATGATAAAAACGCGCCAAGACATTGAAAATAGCTTTGTTATAGTAAAGAAAGCCGTTGAGGCGTTAGCTTATGACTCTTTTTTCTCTTTCGATGCTTTGAACGCCCGACTCTCCAAAGGTGTAGACGGTTCGTTATGCGATGCTTTCAGGGCGAAAATAGAACTGTTGAGGCAAGAGGAACGGATAGGAACAGCCTTGTACTATGAAAACATATTGAAAACGATAGAGCGGTTTGCCGGAAACAATACCCCTATCAACGGGATCTCTATCGACTGGGTGAAGCGGCTCGAAAAGTTCATGCGGACAAACGGCAATTCTACCACCTCCATAGGGATGACTATGCGAGGCGTCAGGGCCATACTCAACGAAGCCAAGCGGGCCGGTGTCGTCAAGGAGTCGCAATATCCGTTCGGTCGGGGCAAGTATGAGATACAGGCCGGGGAGGGTCGGAAAATGGCCCTTACTACCGAACAAATAGGGATGGTGGCCCGATACGACGATGGAACCGATACGACGGCCAAATACCGCGATTATTGGCTTTTCATGTATCTGTGCAACGGCATTAACGTTGCCGACCTTATAAGGCTGCGATACGGGGACATAAAGGACGATGAGATATGTTTTATCCGGCAAAAGACCTCGCGAACGACAAAGACACTCAAAGAGGTGCGGGCCGTAATAACAGAACCCATGCGGCAAATAATTGCCCGGCGGGGAAATCCGCCTCAACCCGACAACTATATATTCCCGATACTCACCGGCGGGGAAGATGCCACCAAAGAGAAATACAAATGCAAGTACTTTACAAGGGCTATCAATAAACGTATGGCCTTGGTGGCCGAGGCGTTAGGGATAGCCCATATCTCGACCTACACGGCCCGCCATAGCTTCGCCACCGTGTTGAAGCGCTCCGGGGTCAATATCGCGTATATCTCGGAGAGCTTAGGCCATAGTGATTTGAGGACCACCGAAAATTATCTATCGTCATTCGAGAGGGAGGAGAGGGAAAAGAATGCGGATTTGTTGATTAAATTTTGATAGGATGGACATCTCTTTAACATATACCTCACTTGGCGTTTTATTAACTCAAGATGACAAAAATAAAGGAACAGAAATCGACGTCACCCAAATAGATGTCCCGCTTAGTATTTTATTAATTCAAGCAAATCGTGAAGCGGAAAAATTATTATTTACGGACTATGCTCCCTTTGATGATGTGTTAGAAGATTTTTCGTCTATTCCTAAAAACGACCCTATCAAAGCATATGCTAAGGTTGAGACATTTGCGAAAAGATATGCTAAGCTAATAAACATTTGCAAACAGTTACATAATTTGGCGTGTAAGAATATTGGCTATAAATTTGAGTTTGGGGCCTTTTTGCCTATTGCCTTTTATGGAAAGCCAATAGAAGAAGAGAAATACATCCATATTATGAGAGAAGCGTTTGAAATAGAGACATTTGGGAGTGATTTTTATGAATTTGCTATACGTATTTGCGCGTATCAAGCATTATACAAAAAACAAGCAGAAGATTATATCGAAAGGCAAAAACAAGAACGCCACGCCCAAAAAGAGGCAGAGGCCCTTTTAGCCTCCATAGAAGTTGCATCACGCACCTCAACAAGTGACGCCCCCAAAGATGCCAACCCGACAGACAGCAAAAAACAAACCATAATAAGCCGGGCGACAGCCCTCTATATATTGATAAAGAAGCTGCAAGGAGCCGGAATTATATCCAAAGATATAGACCAAACGGCTATAGCGCGTTTTATTGCCGCAGTTATCGGAGAAAATAAAACTAAACCCATAGTAAATACAACGGCATATGATGTTGCAAAGGTATGGGGAGAGGTTAACGATAAAGCCAAATCAGAAGCAAAAGAATATCTCAAACTTTTGAAAATAGGTGATTAAAGGTATCGAGAAAAGCACACTTTCTCGTACCCTTTTCCCTGTCAATTCAATGCCCTGGAGGCGGATATGTCACCTGCTTAAGGGGTTCTCACTATCCAAACGTGCAAGCGTGACAATAAAACCGATTTTTCCGACTGTTCTTAACAAAAAGGGTGTCATTTAGGTTCAACTTTAGGTTGCGATTTAGGTATCAAATTTTGACACCTAATAAGGCGCCTATGATATCGGCACGATAATAAAAGTGATTTTTGTGACACTCCCCAACAAAAAGGAGATTAATAGAGTTATCGGATTAAACGATACAATAATAAAATGGTTTTTTCCGACTATTCTCAACAAAAAAGACATCCCAGCCCGATACTCGACACTGCAAACGAACATTCTAAAGCACACGTATTTCTTCCCGAGAAATCGGCTATTTTTCCGGAATTCCGCATTTTGACACCCAATAATCCTCGTTATGTGGATTGTTTTGCTTATATTTGCGTACATTTCGATGAAAGGATATAACTATGGCAAAAGAGTTATCAATCGCAAAACGTATTCAAAAGCTGCGAACGTCTGAATCGGTTTCATTCCCTATACTACAACGCCCGTCGGTTCGTACTCGTGTTTGGGAGATTGGGCAATGTTTTCCCGATAGGACTTTTGTGTCCGATACGACCACAACCCCCGGATATATAACAATAACTCGGACAAAATAGCAATACCGACAATCGTAAAACAACAATCGTTTGTTTTATCGAAATATCGTCACTATCTTTACGCAGTGAAAGCAGGTAATGTTGCCTGCAACTTTTAATATGAACGGAATAACCTTTAAAAATCCTCTACATTCGAGCGTAGCCAACCGCTACGTGCATAGCTTCCTTAATGGATGGTTATGCGCGTGGCGGTTGGCTTTTTGTTTTCAATGCAACAACCAAACAACCTAATTAATCACTCTTTTTAAAATCTCAAAATTATGGCAGTAATGTTCAAAATGGCGACTTGCGCCGACTGTAATGAAATTGTATCGGGTGCGTTCTCTGGAGACCTCGACAGATGCCCGACAAAAGCGGAGATAGAGGCTACCGGTGTCCTAAAGGTGGCAGGGAATTATGCGGATAATCAACTGGTGAACCTCGCTGACATCTCTGCAAACCTCAATCTATCGATAACACCAAACTCTTACACCGCCGTAACAGAGGGTGCGACATTCACACTCAACATCACGTGTAATACCTCGTGGGAGGTGACATATCCGACTTGGTGCAATGGCACGACCTCCGGAACCGGCGATGCGTCGATAAGGGTTAGCGTGGCTTCGAACAGCGGCCCTCAGCGAACCGGCAATATCGTGATTACGACATCAGGACCGAGCCAAACATTGCCCGTAAGTCAAGGTGGCAAACCGGAGATAGAAGTATATGTCGGAGACTTAAGTTCTGACGGAACTTATTGCGACATAGAGGCGACGCAACCCTTGAAAGACGAGCTGTCTGTAGAAATATCCATTGTAGCCAATGGCAATACCTCAAAAGGCAGTGTGCAGATGCTTATAGGAGCACGGCAAACACGTTGCGATATCTTCCCGCCTGTTCCGGATGGCGCTGCCATTATGTCTAAGAAAATCAATAATGTGAACGGACATAGCAGCTCTCCTTTTGAGACCGATAATGCCGTTTACAAATGGATTTAGTGGCGCCGCTTGATTACGATGAATACGAACAGAGAAGACCGTGACGATTAATCACGGTCTTTTTCTATAATATCACATAAGTTTTTTCGGTTTTTTCGGCCTATTTAAGGCAAAAAAGGATAGTTCTCATTTATATATCGAACAAAGACAAGTACCGCCGCAAAGAGGTTATCTCTGCCTCTGTAACGAGTCGTTGAAATGGTTCGTGACACTCGTCCGTATGCGATACCTCCAGCGCCTTGTAATAGCCTATCTTCGCCTCGTCGGAGCCTTTGAGATTGACAAGCAAGCAACCACGCCTCAACAAATACAGGTTCATCAACAAACGAGATGTACGACCGTTGCCGTCGATGAACGGATGAATGCGTACCAATTCATCGTGCAGATAAGCGGCTATCAAAACCGGGTGGATGCCTTGCGCCTCCATATCGGCAAACTTCGACATAAAAGCCTCCATTTGCGGAGCTATCAGATACGGTTGAGGCGGGATATACGCACTTCCGGAAATAACGACAGGAACGGAACGATAACGGCCCGCATTGTCACGGTCAATGCCGTGTAAGACAAGTGCATGTATCTCCTTGATTGTCCTTTCGCTTATTTCTATATTGTTTTTTGCAAAGTCCCTTATGTAGTCTATGGCTTCGGCGTGGTTTATGGCTTCGAGGTGTTCGCGCATGGATTTCCCCGCAATAGTCACACCCTCATTGACAACAAGCTCCGTTTCTTGCAGAGTAAGAGTATTACCCTCTATGCGGTTACTCTCGTAGGTATATTCGATGTTGTAGGCCTCTTCAATCTTTCGCAGAGCCTCTGCGGGCAAAGGGCGTATCTCGGACAACCGGGCTTTCAATTCGTCGCACTCGTGCAAGAGTGCCTTTATCTCGTTGCTCATACGTTTTCATCTTTATGCTGCCGGAGACTCCGGCCTATAATACTTACCGCCGTTTTGGGCATTAGGCCATATATCCCTCGTAATAGTACGACTGTGCGATACCCTTGAAAATCACCTTCCTGTCATTCACTTTGTCGGTTAATGCCGGTTGCAACAGGGCGCGCAATTCGAGGTCATTTATCGGGCTACGTTCCATCGCCTGGAGATATCGTGCCTTATCTACCCTCTGCCAATCCACTACCCGCCTAAGACTCTTTTTTAACATCATATCGAGCCATATCCGTGCGGCCCGTCCGTTACCCTCCATAAAAGGGTGGGCGATGTTTATCTCGACGTATTTGGCTATTATCTCTTCAAACGTCGTTTCCGGCATCTTTTCGATGACCGGTAATATCGCATCGAGGTACAACGCATTGGCAAAACGAAACCCACCTTTTGATATATTGACGGTTCGCACCCTCCCGGCAAAGTCGTATAACCCTCCGAACAGATATTGATGTATATCCTGCAACCCTTTGATTGTTCCGACCTCGATACGGTCTATATCGCCGCTCTCGAAAAGAGCGTTTGCCTTTTCGAGGCTTAAGGCGTCTATATTGTCTGCTTTATTCATCGTTATTCGGCTTTACTTGTCGTTGTCGGTTTTATATCCAATCTTATTGCGTGATTTGTCCGCTTGCGGTATTTTGACAGAAAGAGCCGCTATAGCCTGGTAGATGTTATCTAGTTCTTTTTGCATATCCTCCGACAAATCACTGACCGCCTCTGCATTATCCCGCCCCGTTTGTTCCAACAACGCCAATTTTGCCCGTATTTCGGCTAATTCCGCCTCTGTCCGGGTGGTGGTGGCTATGTAGTTGCGCATCGCAACAAAAGCCCGCATAATGGCTCTATTTACTTGTATGGCTACCGAGTTACGCAATACGCCTGACAACATCGCTACGCCCTCTTCTGTAAAGGCAAACGGCGGATATTTGGGATATTTACCTCGGCCATCTATTTCTAAGGTCACAATTTATGATCTTAATCTGTCTTTCAGTGCGTTATATTCGTTTTCTGAAAGTTCAAACATAAAATCATCACCCTCGAAACGCTCGATATTACGACGCACCGCCTGTTTGAGTGCACGAGTCTCCACCTGATAAAGTTCGGCCAAATCAAAGTCTAACATTACCCTTTGACCCCGTATCTCGTATATTTTGCTTTGTACAACTTGCATCTCCATAGCCACATATACATACGCTCATTTAGCCTAACGTCCCTGCACCTCAAGCAAATAGAACTTGCCTAAACAGGCTGCAACATCTTCGGGCGAGGCTTCAAGCCTAAATCGTGGTTTTAAACTTTTCGCCTCTTGCAGAGTTTGGTATCCTAATTGTATCTTGCTGAGATTGAGTTCCATTGTTGTAATTATTATTTTCCCAAGTTCGCACGGCGGCTTTCCAATCTTTCATCGGATTCTTCCCCACACGCCAGCCGTTTGAGATGTAGTAATTGATGAATTTTGCAGGGCTAACACTATTCTTGCGTTCAGCGCAGTAAGCCGCTACTTCCTCTATCGTCGGCGGGACAAATCTTTTTGCGCGCCGCTCACCATCTGAGGGGGGCGCCGCGGAACCGGGGGGAGTATTACCGGCAGAGCCGGTAGGGTCGGTAGGAGATGTTGTCGGTTTTTCTAATTCCTTTCCTCTCTCTTTTTCTTCCGAGGCCCCCTCCCCCTCAGGGGGATTACAGGGGGTATTATTTACTTTACTTTCCTTTACTTTACTTTCCTTTACTTTACTTTTGGGGTTTTCGTCGTCGATAACTCTTTCTTGTGGTGTTTTCGCTGGTTCTTGTGGTGTTTTCGCTGGCGATAACTCTTTTTGATTACCGTTTTCGCCGTCGATATTCCTTTCTAATTGTCGTTTCCTTTTCGATAACAGCCCGGAGAATCTACGATGCAAAGCCTCGGAAAATATCTTCTCGTTGTCGAGTTTGAGTAGGCCGAGCCGGACGCTGTAGTCGACTATCTCCCGAAGCTCTTCCACGGGGAGATCGAAGTCGGCGGAGAGGAGTTCTTGGTTCAACTCCGACCAGTCGATCTCGAAGTAGTCGCTATCGGTCATTACCTCGAGGAGGTAGTTCCAAGCGGCGTATCCGGTGGTTCCAAATTTCCTCCGGAGAGCCTTTATCTTCACGTCGTTTCGCATATCTGCGTCGTGTGTGAAGTAATCCGCATTATTCTTTTTGGGGCGCGCCATATTATCTCTGTGCTAAAAGATTAATCACTCCGTTTATCACACTCTCCTCGACCTCATCGCGAGCACCGGTTATCTGATTGCTCATATCCCGTTTTTCGCCGTGTGGTGATGTCGAGGTTTTGGGCGTCTATGGTGTACGTTTTGTTCATCATAACTATAACACCGCAACCGCTTTGCGTATTTGGTCGAGAACCGCCGAAAGGCCGGTATCACGGCGAGCGGTCTGCATATTGTAGGCTGATTGCATATTAATCCAAATATAAGCCGGGATACCCGTTGCCGCCTCGATTTTTAACGCATATTCAGTTGTTACAGGTCGTTTGCCGTTCAATACCTCATTGAGGACAGTATGAGACACGCCGATAATTCCGGCGAATTTCTTTTGAGATATTCCCCGTGCCTGCAATTCGTCTTTAATCATTTCGCCCGGGTGAATCGGAGTCGCCGGTATCAACTCGTGCGGGGCGTAAATTCTTTTTGCCGTTTCCATAATCACTATTGCTTGTAATGGTTGCTAATATCCAACAATCGACACACGGTTATTATCTGTTCGTTCATTACCTCCCTTACGGTAAATTCAAGCCGGTATTTGCGATTGATGCGAACCGATGATATACCGGCCTTATCACCCTGCAAAGCCTCATAATTTAGGGCGTTATTACGGAATAAATCCGTAACGCAGTTTGCCGAAATAAGCGCAAATACCGCCTTTTGATAGCTCCGTATTACTTCGGGTTGGTAACGGTGCTTTTTATCGCCCGTGCGCCCCTGCTCGAATAGTTCCTGCAAATACTCTTTATCAAACTCTATAAACATTATGCCGTATTGTTTCCAATTGCAAATATAATGCTTTCTTTGGAAGCATTCGACATTTTGTGAATTTATTCCACGAAATAATAAACCATCCCAACAAGCACGTAGGTCGTTATTCGGCCTTTATAGTTATCGACTTGCCGCAATGCGGGCACGTTATCGCACCCTCTTTCGGGGCGGCAAACAATTCAGCGGGGGCAATATTCAAAGCATCGGCCAACCTTTCGAGCGTATCAAATGACGGTTTTTGCTTGCCGGTAGCAATACCGGAAAGCGATACACGGGACACCCCGACCCGTTCGGCCAAGTCGTTCAGGGTAATGCCCTTTGACTTACAAAGCTCCTTAATTCGTAATTGCATCATAATAGCAAAACAATAGTTTACACGCACAAAGATAAGCAAAATAAATCACTGCCTAACATATTCGGCAAAAAGAATATTACTCCCTTAAATTTTCAGTGAAAATAATTTGCGTGAATGAAAAATAATGCTTTACTTTGTACCAAGAAAATAAACCAATACTTTACAAACAATGACAACCACAACACATACCGAGCTACAACAAATAGCAAAACAAGCCGCCGCATACATCGCCAGCCTCAAGGGAGAGTGCGACACGTTCCAAATCGATGGGGCGACCATTTCCGCCGTGATTGCATACGAGGCCGAAATAAGCGAGGATGAGGGCGACTACTGGACGGCTCCGAGCTGGGGGATAGAATGGGAAACCGTAAGCGTCGAGGGTGTATATGACGAGGGCGGCAATAACGACACAGAGGCCGCCGAATGGCTTGCAAAACAACTTAATTAACCGATAACCGGGGCGGCCTCAACAACCGCCACACAAACAGCAAAACAATGAACAAACACGACCTTTCAAACATTATGCGCCGAGCTTGGCAGCTATACCGCACAACCGGCAAAGCCTTTGCCGTATGCCTATCCCGTTCTTGGGCAGTTTTCCGCCTCATCAAGCGCATGCGGGACAATATAGTATCGTTCACATACGAAAAGGCCGACGGCACATTACGCAAGGCAAAAGGCACCCTACAAGGTGCGCAAGCTCTCATAAAAGGCACGGGCATCGACACCCCTAAAACCGTCCGATATTTCGATACCGACGTACAGGCGTTCCGCTCATTCCGGGTGGAGAACCTGATAGCGATAATGTAAGGACAACTAAATGCCAACAGTATAACCACATAAAAACAAAATCGACTATGGAAACAACAGCTATCGCCAATCCAACTATTGAGGCAACCTCAAGCAGTGAACAGCAGTACGGTGCAATAACAGCTATAAGCCGAAACACCCGGGATTACCTTGCGTTAGTCGGCAAGTTGTCGGATGTACACAATGAGTTTTACCGACTTACTGCAAGGGACTTCGGGAATGCTATGGCGGACAAACTCAGCGAGCAATTTATAGAGCACTTCTATAATGCCAAAGAGATGATATTAACCCAACTGAAAGAGGTGATATATGATAACCTATCAGACGGCATTATCTAACATTCGGCATAATAATCAATTAAAACATAATACTATGGAAACAATTAACACCACCGCCTCAACGGTTGAGGCAACAGAAACCAACCAAACACACGCCCCTGAAACCTCTGTAAATCCCAGTTGCGAGCACCGGTGCGCGACTGTAACCGCCATTAGTCAGGGTAGCCGCGATTATCTCGTATTGTACGGCAAACTGTCCGATGCCTGCGCGGAATTTCGCCGACTTAAGATTCGTGACTCTGTAGATAACGAAAGTATCACTAAGGATGCTATCACAGAGTTCGAGGACACTATGTCCGAGCTTACGTGCACAGTACTTGCCGAATTTAGATATAGGGTTCAGGGTAATTTAGACCGCGTCGACTGTACTGAAATCTAACGTGTAACTTATGAGAGGGTGACAATAAATCAGTGTCACCCCTTTCTATTCTAAATCATCCTCAACAAAACATAAATATCGGACTAAATATAGGACGTCCTACGGATAGTCCTACGCTGATATATCGCTCATCTTTGTGGCGAATATTCAACCTTTCCCCCGCGGGGACATTGTAAACCGATAAAAAGTAATTTTATGAACGGAGACACATTAAACGGCGTTGTGGTGGTTTCGCCCGAAACCCTTACGTCGATGATAAAAACAGAGATAGACAGAGCTATCACCGAGTTGTCGGGTGTAGTAATGCCACGAAAAGTGGAGCCGGATGCGATGGCCGTTGCCGACACCTTGGCGTTTCTAAAAGAGAATGGCTACCCCATGCGAAAAGGGGCGTTATACAACCTTGTCACACGTGGTGCCATACCTTACAGGAAACGCGGTAAATACCTCAACTTTTCGAGAAAGGAGCTGACGCAGTGGATAGAGTCGCGCACCACAGAGGCGGAATACTCCGAGGCGGCAATAAGAATAGCTAAAAACGCAATGCGTAAAAAATAACCGATTATGAAAGATATCACAAAAAAAGCGGCCGCCGCTCCGGGTGAGGAGACGACGGCAACAAAAAAAGCGGATATGGTAGTAATGCACTACAAAGATAAGTATTTTACCCAAATAACGACATCTTCCGGGAAGAAAGTCTATAATCTGCTAAGACAGGGCGGCACCTATTCCGTGGCCGATATTTCACAGGCGACAAAGCTTTGCGACCCACGCGGAGCTATCCGCCACCTACGTAACGCCGGCATCCCTATCGGGGACATATGGTGCTCTACCCCACATAACGGCCGATATAAGCGTTATTTTCTTAGCAGCGAGCAATCTCTCTTTCCCGACATCTTTTTGCCCCGACAAACAGGAGAATAGAGCGGCCGGGCCTCAACTATAAAACTGCACGGACTTTAGTACCTCAAAATGCAATGCCGAAACCCCACCCCGTCTATTCCAGGCGGGCGGGGTATGTAGGCGCGCAATAAATGGGCAGTAAAGCAATCAACCCCGGCATATCAGACAACACATAGAGGCGCCACGCCTCTATATTGACAAACAAGGCCTTTTTTACGGTCATTACCAAAACTTTCTCTTCTCGTGCAGGCATTCTATACCAAGGCATAAAAAAAGGCTTAAATGGGCTGTTTTTTTAAATTAAGATTATTCACGTAAAAAACACTTTGAACAATGGCAAAAAAAGAAGATACAGAAAAAGGGTTTGACTCAATCGTATATTATCAGACTTGGGCAAAAATGCTAAAAACACTTCCGGACGAATTACGGCTAAAGATACGCGATGCCATAGACGATTACATAATAAGCGAGACGGAACCGACAGACCAAGCTGTGTTATATTCGGCATTTCCGCTTATGCTTGAACAAATCAAAAAAGATAAAATACACTACGCGGAGGTGTGCCGTAAGAAAGCGGAGGCGGGGAAAGCCGGGGCAAAAAAGAGATGGAATGACACCGACAAAAAGGTATAGCAAATGCTATCATATGTCATAAAATTATAGCATATGATAGCATTTATAGCTGATATGATATGAGGTGATATGATATGAGGTGATATGATTTATTTAGTAGAAAGGGGAGTGGCCCCAAAAAAATCACCCCCGAAAGAGGGGTTAAATTCGGCTTTTGTTTCGCTGTTTTCGAGATACACAGACCCAAAGCCTATCGGCAAAGTTTCGTTATTTTATTTCCTTACCACCGGGCAACATAAATACCGGAAACAGATAGAGGAGATAAGGCAATGCGAAAGCGAACGAAAGCGACGGTTATTAAAATCCAAACTGCCGGCCATAACCCCGGCGGGCGAGTTCTCCCGGCGTTGCAATACCGGTTTGTTGAGGCATAGCGGCTTTGTCTGCGTCGACATTGACGGCAAAGACAACCCCGACATAACAGACTTTGAGACCGTAAAAGCGAGTCTTGCGGATTTTCCCGGCCTTGCTTATGCGGGTCTTTCGGTCGGCGGCAACGGCCTGTATCTGCTTATACGGATTGCAACACCGGAGAGTTACGCCGAACACCTCAACGCGATAATGTCCGACCTGTGCCGTCGTGAAATTATTGCCGACAGGTCGTGTAAAGATATTGCCCGGTTGCGCGGGATCAGCTTTGACCCGGCCCCGATATTGAACCCGTCCGTATCGGCATACACCCGAATAGAAACCGAGGCGCCTGAGCCGATAACACAGCTTGTACCGGAAGCCTCAACCGACACAGCCCGCCGTGTCTCCGCCCTTGTAGAGATAATCGAGACGAACGGCATAGACATTACCGAAAATTACGGCGACTGGTTCGCTATCGGGCAAAGTCTGGCCGCTGAGTTCGGGGAGGCTGGCCGTGGATGGTTTCATACGGTCTCGGCACAATCATCCAAATACAGAGCCGACGCATGCGACAAGCAATATACCCGATGTTTGCAGGTTTGCGCCCGTGTATCTATCTCCACATTTTTTTGGCATTGCAAGCGTCACGGGATAAGGAGCTGAGAACGATACAATATATCCGACCGCATTGCGCTGGCATTGCGTTCGCATTGCGTTGGTATTGCGTTGGTATCTTTAAGCTACGGGACGGGGTGAGTTCCGGGAATGTGCATGCGGCATAGAATCGACAAAGTTGTGTGCAAATTGTGTGCACATAAAAAAATCAGGTAGTCACAAAACGCTTGTAACTACCTGATTTTTAAGTGGGCCCAACAGGGCTTGAACCTGTGACCCCCTGATTATGAGTCAGGTGCTTCTAACCAACTGAGCTATGGGCCCCACGATTTTCATCGTTTGCGGTGCAAATATACGACATTATCGTATTACTTGCAAATTTTACGGACAATTTTACACTCAATAAATCATATATTACTGATTATCCGCACATTAAAACACAAACAAAATTTACGTAATCTGTGAAAAAAGACGAACAATCACAGCAAATACCACCGTAAAAGCAGTCAAACATGTGGTGTAATATTAAAACACCATCGTATTATGACATAACATCAGCCCAAACACTAAAAACACCATCGTATTAATGATACAATATATCAGTCCAAACACCAAAAACACCATCGTATTAATATACAATATATCAGTCCGAACACCAAAAACATTCTGCAATATCACACAAAAACGGTGTCTGCCACCACCATGACCTGCAAAACATACTTTAATATAATAAAACAATACGTCATATCTTTTTTTAATTAACTTTGAGGCAAAATTAATGACAGCATTGTTTTTCATAATACATATAAAGTAATGAAAGAGAATTTGGATTGGGCTAAACTCGGCTTTAGCTATCGTAAGACCAACTACAACGTAAGGTGTTATTACCGCAACGGCAGCTGGGGGCAACTCGAAATTCACTCAGAAGAGACCATACCCATGCACATGGCCGCCTCGTGTCTGCACTACGGACAAGAGGCCTTTGAGGGACTGAAATGCTACCGCTGCAAAGACGGCAAGGTGCGTCTGTTCAGGGTCGAGGACAACGGCCGCCGCATGGCCTCGTCGTCGGAATATCTGCAAATGGCCGTGCTGCCCGTCGAGCGTTTCGTAGAGGCGGTGCATAAGGTGGTGAGCCTCAATCAGGAGTTCATACCTCCTTACGAGAGCGGCGCATCGCTCTATATAAGACCGTTCCTCATAGGCACGGGGGCACAGGTGGGCGTCAAACCCGCCAACGAATATCTGTTCGTGGTGTTCGTCTCGCCGGTCGGCCCCTATTTCAAAGGCGAGGGCGAGATAACCATGTGTCTGGAGCACACCTACGACCGCGCGGCACCCCACGGCACCGGACACGTCAAGGCGGGAGGCAACTACGGAGCCAGCCTCACGGCCTATGTCGAGTCTCACAAAAACGGATTTGACGGCGTGATATACCTCGACCCCAAAGAGAAAAAATATATCGACGAGGTGGGCGCGGCCAACTTCTTCGGCATCAAAGACGGCACCTATGTCACTCCCGAGTCGCCCTCGATACTGCCATCCATCACCAACAAGAGCCTGTGCGCCATAGCCGAAGACATGGGCCTTAAGGTGGAGAGGCGCCACATACCCTACCAGGAGCTTGACACCTTCGAAGAGGCGGGAGCGTGCGGCACGGCGGCGGTGATAACGCAGATAAACAACATCTTCGACCCCCAGAGCGGCAAGACCTACAAGTTCAAGACCGGAGCCGACACCTGGAGCCACAAGCTATACCAGCGTCTTATCGACATACAGCACGGCGAGGCCGAAGACAAATTCGGATGGGTGTCCATACTGTAGCCGGACAAGGCTATCGCTCCTTTATTATATAGGAAGACACCGTGACAGCGTTTTCAATGGCGCGACGTCTCTTGGGCGGCATCTGTAATGTCGCCGCTGTCACACGTAAAAGCAGACAAAACGATGAAAGTAAGACAATCGGACATAGGAGTGATAATAGTGGCTGGCGGCAGGGGCACACGCATGGGCGCGTCGACACCCAAGCAGTTTTTGCCTCTGTCAGAGCGCCGTTGCGTGCTTGAGGTCACCGTCGAGCGTTTCGCGCAGACACTGCCCGGGGCCGACATCGTGGTGGTGTTGCCGGCCGACAGCATAGCATCGTGGCATGAAATCAACTCAGACCACGGCTTTGACGTGCCTCACACTACCGTTGCCGGTGGCGACACCCGCTTCGGTTCGGTGGCTGCCGGACTGGCGGCACTTCCGCACAAAGAGCTTGTGGCCGTGACCGACGGAGTGAGACCCTTTGTGACGCCAGAGATGATAACCCGGCTTATAGACGAGGCGGCAGATTACGGCAGCGCCGTTGCCTCCCTGCCTGTGACCGACACCCTGCGGCGAAGATGCGGCGAGGGTTCGACAAGCGCCGACCGCAACGAATATTTCACGGTGCAGACGCCTCAGGTGTTTGCCCACAGTGTGTTACAGAGGGCTTACACCCAACCGTTCGACGAGCGTTTCACCGACGACGCCTCTGTGGTGGAGGCGTTGGGGCTGAGCGTGCACTACACCACCGGCGACAGGGGCAACATCAAGCTCACAACGCCCGAAGAGCTTGTCATGGCAAGGGCGATATATGCCCTGCGGGGCCTATAAAAAGGTCTGAATGAAAAAAAATGCGTCAAAATATTGTTATCCAAAGAAATATATTATAACTTTGGGGTCTCAATTTGATGCGGTTTAATTTTAAAAGTACAATAAATCATTATGACTAAGGCAGATATCGTAAACGAGATTTCTAAAGTATCTGGCGTTGAAAGAGCACAGGTACAACAGATTGTCGAGCTTTTCATGGAAAGCATAAAAGACTCTATGATAGAGAAAAACAACGTGTACCTTAGAGGTTTCGGCTCTTTCATTATCAAAAAACGCGCCAAGAAAGTGGCCCGCAACATCTCGAAAAACATCACCATCGAGATACCCGAGCACGACATACCCGCGTTCAAACCCTCTAAATCTTTCGCTGTAAAGGTTAAAGAGTCGAAGACCAAATAGTGAAGAAATCATATTAATAAACCATAAAAACCATAGTTATGCCAAGCGGAAAGAAAAGAAAAAGACATAAAATGGCCACTCACAAAAGAAAAAAACGTCTTAGAAAAGACAGGCACAAAAAGAAGAAATAGTCTTTTTCATTAACAACTCAAAGGAACCTAAAGGAAAGCAATCTTCTGCTCTCTTTAGGTTTCTTTCGTTAAGTGATAAGCGGAAGGTGTCGAGAGGTTGCCTTGCAATATACTGACAACCACACCGTTACACAAACAGCGACACCACAAACACAATCCGGCGATACAACGCAGCCTTGCGGTCTGTCTCACTATGCTCAAGGCGCAGGCTCTTCACCAATTAACCCCGAGCCACCTGCAAAACAACACCTGAGGC
>JAIECQ010000046.1 GCA_029068395.1 Rikenellaceae bacterium | reverse complement strand
GTTCTTAGGCATGTCTGACAAAAACGACAATTTGAAAAAAATTTTTTCCGACAAAAGTCAAAAAGTGAAAAACAAACAAAAATATGAATATTTCATGGTTATGCAAGACTAAAGAAACAAAACCTTGCATTTAAACAAAAAACAAACGCCTACAACTAAAATAAAACTAATAAAGACTAAAAACAACAAATAAAAATAAATTTAAACAAATGACCGTTAACAAAGTTTTGAAGTTCGGCGGCACCTCTGTGGGTTCGGCCGAAAACATGAGACAAGTGGCCTCTATAATAAGCAGCCAGAGGTCTGACATCACAGTGCTGTCGGCAATGTCGGGTACCACCAATGCGCTGATCGAGATATGCGACGCCCTCTCGGCAGGCGGCACCATGCCGCAAGACACCTTGTCGATGCTTCGCCGCAAGTATGACGAGTGTGTCGACAGGCTCTTCAGCGAATCTGACAAGGGCGAGGCCCGTGCAAAAGTAGACACCACCTTTGCCCTTATCGACACTCTGTCAGCCTCATACGACAGCCTTAGCCACAACGCCATAATAGCTCAAGGCGAGCTTCTCACCTCGGCCATCTTCGCCCTGTTTCTTCAAAAGAGCGGCGTCAATGCCGTTTTCATAGACATAACCGAGTACATGCGCACCAATGCCGACGGCACCGTCGACACCGCTTTTCTTGCCGACAACATGCGCCGCATCACCGCAGATGCCTCCCCCGACACCTTCTTCATCACCCAAGGCTTTATATGTCGCGACCACAACGGCCACCTCAGCAACCTGGGCCGCGGAGGCAGCGATTACTCGGCAGCCCTTATAGGCGCGGCCACCGAAGCCTCTGAGGTACAGATATGGACCGACATAGACGGCATGCACAACAACGACCCGCGCTATGTCGAGGGCACCTATCCCATTCGCCGCATGAGCTTTAACGAGGCTGCCGAGCTGGCCTACTTCGGGGCCAAGATACTCCACCCCTCTACCATACAGCCGTGCCGCGAGCACAACATAGCCGTGAAGCTGAAAAACACCCTCGACCCCACCGCCGAAGGTACCACCATAACCTCTACCGGCGACAGCGAACGCGAATACCATGCCGTTGCCGCCAAAGACAACATCACGGTGGTGCGCATATGCTCGGCACGCATGCTCTTGGCATACGGTTTCCTCAGACGCGTCTTCGAGATATTCGAGAAATACCGCACCCCCATCGACATGATAACCACATCAGAGGTGGCCGTGTCTCTCACCATAGACGACGACTCGCACGTAGAGCAGATAGTGCATGAGTTGTCTCTTCTGGGAGCCGCATCATACGAGCGCGGCAACTCCATAATATGCGTTGTGGGCAGACTGGAGCACGAACGTCCGGGACTTGTTGCCGGCATTCTCGACTCCATACGCAGCATACCCGTCAAGATGGTATCTTACGGAGCCAGCTGCCGCTCTGTGGCCATACTCATATCGTCAGACAACAAGATAGAGGCCCTGCGCAAACTCAATGACCACCTTTTCAAAACGACATCAAAATGATAGACATAGAAAAAATAGGACACATCCCCACCCCCTTTTACTACTACGACATAGAGCTGTTGCGCCGCACCCTCAAAGCCGTCAGCGACGGTGCCTCTGCCCACGGTTTCCATGTTCATTATGCTCTCAAAGCCAACTTCGACCCCCGCATACTGCAAGAGGTCAAGTCGTTCGGCCTTGGCACCGACTGCGTCAGCGGCGGCGAGGTGCGGGCCTCTGTAGAGGCGGGATTCGACCCCTCGCAGATAGTGTTTGCAGGTGTGGGCAAGCGCGACGACGAAATAGAGTATGCCATAGACAAAGGCATACTGGCCTTTAACTGCGAGTCTCTCGAAGAGTTAGAGGTGATAAATGCCATTGCCGCCCGCATGCGACGACACGCCACGGTTGCCCTGCGCATAAATCCGGACATCGACCCGCAGACACACCGCAACATCTCGACAGGCCATGCCGACAGCAAATTCGGCATCGCATACACCGAGATAGAGAGCGTCATAGAGCGCATAGGCTCGCTTGAACACCTGTCGATAGTGGGCCTCCACTTCCACATAGGCTCGCAGATAGTCAACCTCAAAGTGTACGAATATCTATGCAAACGTGTCGTCACCATAATAGAGTGGTTTGAAAGCCACGGCATCGGCATCAGCTACATCAACGTAGGCGGCGGACTCGGCGTCAACTATGAGAGTCCGCGCACCGAGCCTGTGCCCGACTTTGCCGCCTATTTCAGGATATTTGCCGACAACCTGCCGCTGCGCCCCGGTCAAAAGCTCCATTTCGAGTTGGGACGCTCTATAGTATGCCAGTGCGGCACGCTGATAACCAAGGTATTATACAACAAAAAGACCGCTTCCGGCAAGAATTACGTGCTTGTCGACGCCTCAATGACAGAGCTTATACGTCCGGCCCTTTACGGCGCCCGTCACCACATAGAAAACCTGTCGGGCCATGACGGTGAGCAGACCTACTCTGTTGCCGGCGGCGTATGCGAGTCGAGCGACATATTCGCCACCGACATAAAGCTGCCGGCCACCCGGCGCGGCGATTACCTGGCCATACTGTCTGCCGGCGCTTACGGTCAGTCGATGGCCTCATGCTACAACATGCGTCCGCTGCCGAGGTCTATATACTCAGACAACCTCTGACGCACTACTCCATTGCGGACCCCGTCTTCCTGTCATAGAGACGTTACCATGCCGCCCTCTTATTGATTGACGTGGTGCCCGCCATGGTTTCTGCATTGCTTCCGTGTTTTTCCGCCGGGAGTCATGCCCCCTGCCTAATATCTTTCAGATACCAACCCAAGGGCCAAAACGAAAAAGAGAAGTAAAGGTGTGAGACCTAAGTCGAAACACCTTTACTTCTCTTTTTCGTACTTCCGCCTTAGTTGTTCCTCAAAAATATCAAAACGGGGTCTGTGACCCCTCCCCCGGAAGG